>JBGPNV010000027.1:0-17578 GCA_041487695.1 Thermoplasmata archaeon
GACGACCTTGCGCACACGGTCCGTGCGCGCCGGCTCCATGAGCTCGATCTCGTTGATCGCGGCGCCGATGATGACGGCGATCTGCTGGATCGCGCCTTCGTCCTCCTTCGTGACGAAGGTGATCGCCTTGCCCTCCCGCCCCGCGCGGCTCGTGCGCCCGATCCGGTGCACGTAGGCCTCGGGCGTGTCGGGCGTGTCGTAGTTGATGACGTGACTGGTCTCCTCGATGTCCAGGCCGCGCGCGGCGACATCGGAAGCGACGAGGATTTTGAGCTCGCCGGCGCGGAACTTGTTGAGGACCGCCTCGCGGCGCGCTTGGGAGAAGTCCCCGTGGATCGCGTCGGCGCGGAAGCCCGCCTCCTTGAGGCGCCGGACGACGAGGTCACAGCCGCGCTTCGTGTTGCAGAAGATGAGCGCGCGCTCGGGCTTCTCGGCCTCCAAGATGCGCGCAAGGGCCCAGACCTTGTTGCGCCGCCCCACCTTGTAGAAGACCTGCTCCGTCGAGGGCACGGTGAGCGTGTCGGCCGACACCTGAAGGAAGAGCGGCATCTTGAGGTACTCGTCGGCAAGCGCGCGGATCTCGGGCGGGATGGTCGCGGAAAAGAGCATCGTGAGCTTCTCGCGCGGCAGCTTGGACAGGATAAAGCGGATGTCGTCGATGAAGCCCATGTCGAGCATGCGGTCGGCCTCGTCGAGGACGAGGATCTCGACCGCGTCGAGCTTGAGCTCCCGGCGGTTGGTGAGGTCAATGACGCGGCCCGGCGTGCCCACGGCGACCTCGACGCCCTGGCGCAGCGCGCGGACCTGCCGTTCGATCGACGCCCCGCCGTAGACGGCCACTTCCCGCAGATCCGCGTAGGTGGCCATCTTCGCGACCTCGCCCGCGACCTGGACGGCGAGCTCCCGCGTGGGGGTGAGGATGAGCATACGGACCTGGCGCTTCGAACTCGGTGTGCGCAGCATGAGTTCGAGCGCCGGGAGAACAAACGCGCCGGTCTTGCCCGTGCCTGTGCGGGCCTGTCCGATCACGTCACGCCGCTTCAGGAGCGGGGGAATGGCGGCCGTTTGGATTGGGGTGGGCTCCGTATAGCCCATGTCCGCGACGGCGTGGACGAGCGGCTCCGAAAGGCCAAGCAAGGCGAAGGCCTTGGCATCTGCACTGGGGGCCATACCGGCCGGCGCCAATCGGGCGGGCGTATTTAGCCATATGGCCGTGCGCGCGAGGGCCTTGCAGTCATTCCTCCTCGGCCGACAGGTCGAGCGCGCCGTCCGCGCGCCGCCCCCGCCGGTAACGGCGCACCGCCTCGTCGAGCGAGAGGCGCCCGACGGCCACCTCCTCGGCGAGCTTGCGCGGGATCGTGAAGCGCCCCGCGGACTTGATCCGCGAGAGCCGCTGGATGTCCTTCACCTCGCCCTCAGGTAACGCGATGGGCGGCAGGCGCAGGACGCGGCTGCCCTCCGTCGCGGCAATGGTGATCGCCGCAGTCACATCGGGGTGCTCGACGTCCTCGGTTGTGCCTGTCTCGTCGACGATTTCGATGGGCACGCCGAGCGTCTGAAGCCGGTGGAGCAGGACATTGCGCACGGTGGGCGCGCCGTGGCCGATCCGCACGATTTGCCGCCGGGCCGGGTGCCGCTGGAGGAAGAGCCGCACACGGTTGGCCGCCTCATCGACCGACCCGCACCTGGCCGTGGCGACCACCGCGCCGTCGAGGAGCGCGGCCACACCGATGCGCCGGCCCGGGTCGACCCCGACCCACAGGCGCTCGGCGCGCTCACGGCCCGCAAGCGCTTTGAGCGCTTGGTCCACGGCGTCGTCGAGGTCGGCCCCCGCGGTCACGATGGGGCGGAAGCGGATGGACGCGGCTTCCTTCGCGCTCGTGAGCACGACGCCCACGTCGTCCGGGATGGGGTCGCGGGGCGAGAGGGACGTGAACGCGATCGCCCGGCGCTTGAGCCGCACGACGAGGTCGTGGTAGAGGGAGAAGTCCTCCGTGACGACGGCGAGGGCGGGCAAGGCGGAACGCTCCCTGGGGGGGTTCAGGGGCCCTTGGACTCGAGCGCGAGGTCTGCGCGGAACGTGCTCACGCTGTTCGCGAGGTTCACGTGCTCGGAGAGGTGCAGCCCCGAGTGGGGGCCGTCCCGGACGACGTCGGCGTGCAAGGCGCCTGCGAACCCCCCGCCTGCCACCGTCCCGCCGACCGAGACGACCTCGATGGCCACCGCCGCGAAGCCCGAGGCGGTGAGCACCTGGGTGGAGGCGGCCCCCACCGTGAGGTGGGCCGAGGCGCCTTGTGTGTTGGTCACGGTGAACGCGTCGCCTTCCTCGAGGCGCGCGGGCGCAAGCCCGAAAAAGTACTGGGCCTCCGAGGCGACGGTCGGTCGCGCGTCGGGGTTGGCCACCCCGTTGCCATCCGAATCGAGGAAGTGGGAGCCCGGGCCGGAGATGTCCGTTGCGCCGAGGTGCCCGGTCGTGTTCCACGCGACGAAGAACTCCTCATGGAGGAGGTGCTCGTCCGTCGCGATGAGCCGCTCCGTGAGGTTCGTTTCGAAATACGACGCGCCGCCGAGAGTGCCATTCAGGGTCAGGTTGCCCAAGGCGCGCAGCGCGCTTCGCGCCGCGCCGTTGCCATCGACGGCGGCGACCGTCTGGTTGCCCTGGAGGAGATAGGTCGCGCTCCCCTGGCTCCCGGGCGCGGCTCCCGAGTAGTTGCCGGTGCCTTCCGCGCGCTCCTTCGTGAGGTTCCCGCGGAAGCGCGCCCCCTCGAAACGCGTGAGGTGGATGGTCGTCCCGAACCCGGAGTCGCTCGACGAAACGAGGTCGCCGGTCGCCCCCCAGGCGTAGGTGACGGGGACGAGCGAGCCGTTGTCGCGCCCGATCGACTGGTTCCAGGCAAGCCACGAGAAGGTGTAATTCGCGCGGCTCGACACGCCGGCTTCCAGGGCCTCCGAGACCTCGGCGCCCGTCCCTTGGAACCCCCGCACCGCGACGGTCGCGGGCATGTCTTGGACGAGCGTCCCTTCGAAGGTCGTCGACTGGTTCAGGGAAGGGAAGGTCCGGGTCTCGCTCCCGGTCGCATGGAAAACGACGGACGTGTCGTTTTCGGAGCCGAAGAACGGGACGGCCCGAAAGACGCGCGAAGCGCCGACCGTCCCGTTGTAGGCGGCCTCGACACGCGTGACGGAGTAGCGCTCGAGGTAGGTGCGCGGGACCGAGACCCTGAGGAGCGTGTCATTGAGCGCCTGGAGCCCTTCGCCGACCCTGAACGTGAAGTTGGCCGGTGCGCCGCTTGGCGCAACCACGACGGTCATGGTCGAGGCGCGGAGCGTCGCGGGCTTGACGACAACGAACCCCTCGTCGGCCCCCCAGTCGGCGCGGATGAGGAACCGCGCGAAAACGACCACGGTGATCACGAAGGAGGCGCTGGCGCCGCGGTCGTCGGTTGCGGTAAAGCGCGCGAAGTACGTCCCGGGCAAGGGGTAGGCGTGCAAGGCGGCGCCGCGCGTCGCGTTCGTGAAGTCGACGACCCCGTCGTCTTCGAAATCCCAGTCGAAGCGCACGACCGAGCCCTCGGCGTCAAGCGCCGTCCCTGTGAAGATCAGTTCCTCGCCCACGGCGGCTTCAACCGCTGAGGCCTGCGCGTGGACTGCGGGCGGCGTGTTGGCGGGCGTACCGAAACACCCGGCCACGAGCACACCCGCGGAAACGAGCGCAAGGGCCGCCCTGGCTCGCATCGCGAGGGCATTGGAAGCGCCCTTGGATAAAGGCGCGCGTCGAGGGCGCTTACTGCGTGAACGTCTCGCCCTTCTCGAAGTTCTCTTTCACGTACTGGATGATCACGTCGCGGTTCTTGCGCAGGTGGGACTCGAACCAGACCTTGACCACACCGGCCACCACGGCCCAGAGCTTCTCGAAACTCATCTTCTCCACGTCCCCATCGAAGAGGATCTGCTGGGAGAAGATGCGCTTCCAGCCGCTGTACTTGTAATACTGCTCGCCCTCGCAGAACTCGAAGACCACGCGCAGGCGCGTCGAGCCGTCCTTCTGGTAGTAAAAGGCCTTCAGCGCATCGCCGACGCGGCCCTGGGACTGCGTCCGGTCGATGAGGTTCACGCTGTTGACAAGCGCGTAGTTGAACGTGTCTTTGAGCTTCCACTTGTCCGGGAACTCTTCGAAGGTCGCAAAGACCGACGGCGACGGCTCCATCGTGTAGTGCACGTCGATGTTCTTGAAGCGGATCCAGATCTGCCAGAAGTTCTCGATCATGCTTCGCGTGACGTCCCGGCGCTTGCCGGTCAGCTTGTTTACGTCCTCGGAGACTTCCGCCTGCATCGAGGATAGTTCCTTGTCTAACTGCTCAAAGAGGTCGCTTCCCATCCCATTACCCCAAACGCGAAAAGTCCACGAGGAGATAAAGAACTTTGGGTGGATAGCCAGTCGGCCCATTTCTGGGCTTTTTTCCCCTTCGATGGCGCCGGTTGGAAAGAAACGGCGGCCGGCTACGGCGAGCGGCCCTCGGCCGCGGAGGCCGGCGGCGGCATGGAAAGCACACCTTCGAGGACGCGCAGGAGCTCTTCCAGGGTGAAGGGCTTCTGGACGAAGGCGACGGCACCCGCTTCGGTGGCGGCGCGCCTCGAGTGGATGTCGGCGCTGGAGAAGACGACGCGCGTGGAGGGGGCGATGGCAAGGATCTCCTTGGTGGCCTCCACGCCCGTTTTCACGGGCATCCGCTGGTCCATGATGACGATCTCGGGCTTGCTGGGCAGGGAGCGGACGAGGGCGACGGCTTCCTCGCCGTTGAGGGCGATGCCCACGACCTTGTGGCCGTGGAGGTTGAGGAAATCCGAGTAGATTTCGTGGAGGAAGGTCTCGTCATCGACGAGTAGGATCTCTGCCAGGTGACCGCCGCGGCCCAAAACCGGGGGAGCGTAGAAAAAGGGTTGGGTGGGCCGAGCGGAGGGTTTGCGCCCCCGAACGGCACCGCCCCTGGGAGGCGCATGGTGCCTTCCGGGAAACGTTGTTAGCGTGGCGCGGTTCTTGGCGCCCCGGGGCCCGCAGGGGGCTTGCACGCGGGTTACGCAGGGGCGCGCGCACCCAGGGGCGTGCATCGGGAGTTTCCGATGACCCTTTATATAGCACCGGCGTCTACTTTTGTCTCACGAGTGTAGACATAATCTTACTCGATGGGATGCACGGGCCGCTTCGAAAGGAGCGGTCCAATGGGGATGCAAGACGAAGGGTTTGGTGGGGCACGTAGGGGCGATTGGGCGATGGACAGCGTAAGCGTAACGAAGAGCATCCGGGTCTCTAGCGAGATGGCCGCCCGCATGGACAACCTTGTGGGCAATGGCACGTTCGCGACGACCTCGGAACTGATCCTCGAAGCGCTTTCGCAGTTCCTCGAACGCTACGAACTTGCCCCGCACACGCGCGTCCTTAGACTGAAGGTGCCAGCCGAAGTCGAGCGCCGCCTAAAGGCGCTCACCGAGGCGGGGGACGGCCCGACAGTCGAGGAAGCGGCGGTGCGGGTGCTGCGCGAGTTTGCGACCGCGCGTCTGAAGGCGATGGTGGAGGAGACCTCGGAGTTCAACACGCTCCGGGACAAGCTCCGCCAGCAGCTTGTGGACGCGCAGGTTGGGGCCGCGCGGCGCGAGGACGTGGTTTCCAAGTAACCTTGTCGGAAGGGATGGGATGCCGGGGCAGGGGCGACCCTGCCTTACCCCCGCCCTTTGCTCTTGCATTCCGCTTCCTTAAGCAAAAAAGGGCGGATGAGTCGGATGGAACACCTGATCTCGAAGGTCGTGGCGCGCGCAGGACAAACCCGGACGGAGAGCACCGAGCGGGGGCGCCGCAAGGCGGGCGGGGGCAGGCTCCTTGCCGTCGGCGTCGGTTCGGCGGGCTGCGCCGCGACCCAGTGGGTGTTCGAAGATGCGCCCGAGGCCTCGACCCTCACCGTGAACACGGACCGCGTTTCGCTCGAACTCCACAAGTCCGACAGGAAGCTGCTCCTAGGCGAGCGGATCTTCGCCGGCAAGAGCGCACAAGGGCACGCGGATGCGGCGCGACGCGCGGCGCGCGAATCGGTAGGCGCGCTTGGCGAGCTCCTCGACGGGTTCGACATCGTTGTTGTCATGGCCGCCCTCGGCGGAGGCACGGGGACGGGCGCCGCCCCGATCGTTGCGGCAACCGCGCGGGCGAAAGGCGCCGCTGTGGTCCTGGTCGCGGCTCTCCCCTTACGCGCCGAGCGCAACCGGCGGGAGCGAGCGCTTGCCGCGCTGCCCGAGCTCAAGCGCGAGGCGCACACGACGATCCTCCTCGACAACGAGGCCCTCCTGCCTATCGCGGGGAACCTCCCGATGTCGACGGCGCTTGGCGTGATGGACTACTTCATGGCGGAGGTCCCGCGCGCGCTCGTTCGGGTCGTCGAACTCGCGGAAGGGCGCGAGGAAGCCGAACGTCAGGCGCGGGAGCTCGTGCTTGGCGGGGGCCTTGGGACCCTCGTGTACGGCGAGTGGTCGGAGGATGGGGCGGAGCCTGAGGCCCAGCATGCGCTCGTCGAGGCGGCCGGCGGCGCGCCAAACGGCGCTCTCGTCCACATCCACAACAGCGACGGGCGCGCCCCGCCAGGCTCGCACGGCGTGGTGAGTTCCATCGCGCGTCGACTGAAGGCCCTGCAGCCGCCGCCCCACAACGTGCGCCTCACGGTCGGACGCGACCCAGCAATCCTCGCCGGCGGGAGCCTCGTCTCCGTTGTCCTTGGCATCGCCGACCCCTGCGCAGGCGCTCGCGACCCGCCGGGCGTTGTCTTGGAGCCCTGCCGCGTGCTTGGCGCGCCAATGCCGACCGAAGCGCGCGAGGCGCCGCCGGCCGCGGGCGCGGCCGGAGCCCCCGCGGTGGGGCTCGTCACGCGGAAGGCGTGAGGCCGCCCGCATCCGTTATCTCGCGCCCGCGCGATGGCGCGGGCGCGTGAAGCTCCTCCTCTGGACTCGAGGCGACCCCGCCTCGCTGCGCCTTGCCGGGACGCTCGTGGCGCTCGGCCACTTTCCGAAGGCCGAGGGCGACGGGTGGCTGCGTGTCGACGAGGCCTTCCAAGCGGCGCTTGCCCGTGTCGAGGGCTCCCTGCTTTGGGCGGACTTTGCCGACCGGCGCGTCGCCGCGCAAGCGTCAATGCCCTTTGAGCGGGTGCTCTTCCTTTCCAAGCACAGCGCCGCGTCGGGGCAGCCGGCCTTCACGGTGCACCCGATCGGTAACCTCGGCGGAGAGGCCGTCTTTGGCGGCGCGGCGCGCACCCTTGTGCCTCCCGACCCCGGGTACATGACATCCCTTCTTTCCGCCCTTGCCGGGGAGGCGGCGGATCTCGGCGTGACGGCGACCTTCGAGGCAACGCACCATGGGCCGCAGATGGCGCTCCCTTCGCTCTTCGTCGAGGTGGGCTCGAGGCCGCAGGATTGGGAGAACGGCGACCTTGTGGCGGGCGTGGCGCGAGCCGTTGTGGAGGGCTACCTCAAGCCGACCCTCCCCGAGCCCCTTGCCCCCGCCCTCGGCCTTGGCGGCGGGCACTACCACCCGCGGCAAACGGACCGGGCACGCGCGGAAGGCACGGCCGTCGGCCACCTCATTCCCCTGCACGCGCTTGCAGACCTCCACGACGCGACGCTCAATGAGGCCGTGCGCCTCACCCGCGCCAAGGTCTGCCTCCTTGACGCGCGCAAAGATGACCATGGGGCCCTTGAACGGGCCCGGGCCTTTGTTGAGGCCCGGGGCCTCTCAACAGCACGCATCGGGTGACCCCCCCAAGCGGGCCCCACCAAACCTTTAAACGCCCCCCTTGGCTCCCCCGGCCCCGGGATCCCACCGACGCGTGGTGCAACATATGCTGAAGGAATGCCAAGAACATGGATTCTTCCGAGTGCAAGAGTGCCCTGTATGCAAGGACCGCGGCAAATTCCTCATGTCCGACCGGGAGCTGAACTCCCTCTCGCGGATGATGGCGGGGACGCTGCGCCACTTCCCCGAGCGCTTCGACCTGGCGATGGACGAGCGCGGTTGGGTCAACCTGTTTGACATGGTCGACGCCTTCCGCGACGCGCGCGACGACCTGCACTGGCTGCGGCCCCGCCACATCTCCGCGATCGTCGAGAGCGACGAGAAGGGGCGCTACGAGATCGACGACGAGATGATCCGCGCGACCTACGCACACTCGGTCGACGTAAACCTTGACCTCCCTACGCACGATATCCCCGCGTCCCTCTACTACCCGGCAAGCGAGGCCGAAGCGGTGCAGTTGCTCGAGGGCGGCATCAAGGCGACGGACCGCCGCTACGTCCACCTCTCGAAGACCTACAAGAATGCCTGGGAGGCGGGCTCGGGCAAGGCCGATTCGCCCACGATCCTGGAGGTCGATGTGCGCGCGGCCGAGAAGGACGGCGTGAAAGTCATGCACGCGGCCTCGACGGTCTACCTCTGCGACGAAGTGGCGCCGAAGTACCTGCGCCGCGCGCCGGACGAAGAAATCACGGAAGACGAGAAGAAGGCCATGCTCGCGCGCACGCGGCCCGAGCGCCCCGAGAGGCGCGAGCGGCGCGAGGAAGGCGAGGGACGCGGCGAGGAAACCGAGGGTGGCGCCCAAGGCGAAGGTCAGGGCCAAGGCCAAGGCGCCCAAGGCGAGGGCGAAGGCCAAGGCGCCCAAGGCGAGAAAGAGGCCGAAGGTCCGGCCGACGCCCCCAAGGGAAAACCGAAACGCGCGGCCAAGAGCAAGAAAAGCGGCGAAGAAGAGTAGGTCCCGGGGCTTCCCCTCAGGCGCCCGTACCGTGCAGCAGCCGGGGCACGATAAAGGGCAGAAGGATGAGCACGAGCATCAGCAGCGACGTGTATTTGGTGATCGCAAGGGCCCGACGCTCCAGCGGGTCGCGCGGCCGGCGCGGGCCGCCGAAGAGGTCGTCCGCGGGGTTCGGCTTCGGGGGCTCATCGCCCTGCGCTTCGCCTTCGAAATCGCCGGCCGGCACGGCCGCCCGTTTCTTGCGCCGGAGCAGCGCAAGGACGCCGTCGCGGTACATGTGACCCCCGTCAAGCGGTAGCAAGGGGAGCGCATTGAACGTCCCCACCATGAGGTTCAGCCAAAAGAGCCAGTAGAACGCGTCGGCAAGGGGCCAGAAGAAGCCCCCCAAGGCCGCCATGGGGCCTGTCGGGCTGTAGACCGAGGCAAGCTCACCGGGCACCGGGGAGAGCCCGCCAAGCGGCATCCCGAGGTACCGCGCCGAGACGTCCTTGTAGCAGCCCGAACCGATTCCCCGGCCTTGCTTTGCGCAGAGCCGGTCACCGGCCGCGCCCGGCTGGGCCACGAGGCTGAGGAAATCCTCGGGCTGCAACTGCACGCCAAGGAATGGCCTCAAGGCGTCCGGTCCGCTCGTGCCGCGCGCGCCAAGCGTCACATTGCGAGACAGGGCCTCGCCGTTGTAGAATAGGTGAAGGGTCACGTGGTCGCCGGGCCTCGCCGTGGCCATGAAGGCGTCGAAGTCGGCCGCCCCGTTGATGTCGACGAGGGACCCGCTGGCGTTCGACATCCCCGTGATCAACGAATACGGGAGGATGCCCGCGTCCGCGGCCGGGCGATCCTGGATGACCCCCACGATAAGGACACCGTCGTCCACGGGCTGCAGAGACCCCACGAAACCGGCCGAGAAGACGAGGGCGCAGGCAAAGGCAAGGAGGATGTTGCTCGCGGGCCCAACCGCATAGATGCGCTGCCGCTTGGCAAGGGGCGCGGCACGCATCTCCCTTTCATCGGGCTCCACGAAAGCCCCGATGGGGAAGAGCACGAGGAGCAGGCCCACCGAGCGGACTTTGATGCCTTCGGCTCGCGCAAGGATTCCGTGGCACCCCTCATGGATAATGATGGCCGCCGCGAGTCCGAGGATTCCAAAGCCGAGGGGGATAATGGGATTCACGCCCGGGATTCCGATCGCATATTGGAGAGGGAGGTTCTCGACCGGCTGTTGCGCGAGCAGCACCGTCTGCGCGAGGAGCGCCACGACCATGAGGCCCATCATCACGAAGACTACGGCGACCGACACGCGCGAAAACACGGCCCACAGCCGCTTCCACCGCGAGAGCCAATCAAGGGCTGCGCGGAAGCGCACCGTGCGCCAGACGAGGAACGGCCCGAAGGCCTGGATGTTCGCGCGCTGGAGGAGGCCAGTCTGCTTGAGGATGATGATGAGCGCGAGGTACGCGGCAAAGACCAGTGTGGCAAGGAGCCAGGGATCCATGGGCGGGCTGGCGACAGGGGCAAGGCGGATAAAGGCTTCGCAAAGGGGAACCCGCGATGTTCCGTCGGCGCGTTTGTTCCCCTTTAGTCCTCGCGGGCCCACACGCGCGGGTTCACCTCGTCGTACACGCCGAATTCCGCGCGCTCTTGCGTCTTCTGCGCCTCGTCGGCGCGCGTGTCCTTGGCAAGCTCGAGGATCTCCCGCTTGCGCATGATCCAGTAGTGGATCCGCCAGACCTTCCCCCGCACCGTGTAGGATTCCTCGCGGGACGTCGTAAGGAGGCCCTCCTCCTCGAGCATGTAGAACACATCTCGGTCGTCGGTGTCCAGGATGTTGTCGATGATCGCATCGGAGAATCCAAAAAAAGAAAGGAGGTACATGGCAAGCCCGTTGATCTCCTCCTCGTCCATCCCGCGGCGCTTGAGGATCTTCCCGAGCGCCTTGCGCAGGATGTCGTAGGTGATTACGCTGCCCGCGAGCTGCGCGGAGGTGAGCTCGCCCTGCGCGCCCTCGAAGGGCTTCACGGCCGCGCCGGGCCTCGTCGCGGGCCGGCGGGGGGCTTCCGGCTCTTCCACCTCGTCGAAGAACTCGTCGGGGACGCGGGGGTCGAAGTCCATGGGGGTTGCCTTCGGATCGAGGCGACTGTCAATAGGGCGGCACCGTGCACTGGGCGCGCGCGCTATTTGCTGTTTTTGGATGGATTAACGGAAAGGCGTTAGGAGGGCTCCGTTTGGCCCAAGGCGGACAGGTCGCGAGTGCCGAAACGCACGTCGGGACGCTGCGCGCCGCGCGCGCTCTCGCCCCGAAGGCCCTCGAGGCAGGGTTGGCCGTTTGCGCGAACGCGGGGCTGATCGAATCGCCCTAAGAGTGGAAGGGGCCCTTGGCAGGGCGGCGCGAGGTCCGCGTCGTCTTCAAGACCGACGTGCGCGACTTCAGGGCGCCGTGAGGCCCCTCAAGGCCGAGCACCCGGACAGACTCGCCTCCATCCTCTGGCGCGAGGGCTTGCGGGTCACTCCGGCCTACGCGGGCTTTGTGGCTCGCGAGACGGCCCTTGCCCGAATTCCCCCGCGCCGTGGTGGGAAGGGTCGCGGGCCTTCTGGTACTCGTCGAAGAACATGACCGCGGGGTTGTCGAGCGACGCGATGAGGAGCGCGCCCCAGATGAATTTCCGCTGGCGCTCCTTGGGCAGGGGGTTCTTTTCCTCGTCGCCGAAATCGAACCCCGCAAGCACGATGCGCGAGGCGCCGAAGTGGTCGGCGAGGAACACCGCGCGGTCCCCGTCCGTGAGGCCACCGAAATTCCGCGTGCCGGCCGGCGGCGAGCACTGCACGCTGGGGACGATCGGCCCTTCGAACCGCGGGACAAATTCCTCGAGCTTGGCGAGGTTGTCCGCGTGCGCGTGGACAACGACGATCGAGCCCTTCCGGTTCGCCGAGAGGATCGCGTCCACGTCGCCGTCGAGGTCCGAGACGATGATCTCGGGGATCGTGCCGCGTTTGAGGAGGCGGCCCACGGCGCCGTCCGTCGCAATCACGGTGCCGTCGAGCCAATACTCGCCAAGCTCCTCCTCGAGGGTGGGGCCCGCCGCGCAGACGAACACGGGCTGGCGGGCGAGCAGGGGGGAGAGGTCGCCGTCGTTGGCCACGCGGCCCTGTCGCAGGTACGCGAGCACGGCGATGCGGTCGGCGGCTTTCGCGTCGCCCTCGCGCGAGTACTCGAGGTCGTTTGTCACCGCGATGTAGCGGGCTTCCCAATCGGCAAAGTCCATTGAGGGCAGGGAGCCCCCGCGGGCAGAAAACGCTTGGGCTCGCGCGCTGGCCCCCCGCCACGTATAAATAGGGTCACCCGTCTGCGAGGCCAGACTGCTATGGGGAACATCCGGCCGACATACATCAAGCGTGTCGCCATCGAACTCATCGAGAAGTACCCCGACCTCTTCACCGAGAGCTTCGACGAGAACAAGATCCTCGTGCACAAGCTCTGCGATGTGCGCTACAAGGGGATGGCGAACCGGATTGCCGGGTACGCGACGACCTACAGGCGCGTCTCGCGCGCAAGGCTCCAGCTCGAAGCCCAGTAAGGCGAAGGGCCGTTCGGCAAGCCCCCCGGCAGGGCTTTACGGGGCAAGCCGCCTTGGCGCGGTTGGAATGAGCCTCGCGGGAGGGAAGTCCGAATTCCCCTTTGTAGACCTCTCCAAGGTTGAGCCGCGCCTCTACCAGCAGAACCTCTACCGCTCCGCGCTCAAGGACAACACGCTGCTCGTCCTTCCGACCGGGCTTGGAAAGACCGTTGTGGCGCTTATGCTCGCCGGCAAGACGGTCGAGGAGGCGAGCAAGGCGCCGCTACGAAAGGGCGCCTGCGTCGTGGTGCTCGCGCCGACAAAGCCGCTCGTCCTGCAGCACGCGGCGTTTTTCCGGGACAACCTCCTCGGGGCCGGCGCCCCCGACGGAGCGGGTCGGCGGCCGAAGGGGACGGCCGTCCTCGTGGCGGACATGACGGGCGAGGTGCCGCCCGAGGCGCGAGAGGCGCTCTTCCTCGAGGCGGACATCGTGATCGCGACGCCCCAGGTCGTGCGCAACGACCTGGCGGCTCTGCGTGTTTCGCTCGCCGGCGTGCGCCTCCTCGTCTTCGACGAGGCGCACCGCGCGGCCGGCGAGTACCCGTACGTGTCCCTTGCAAAGAGCTTCCGCGAGCAGGCGGGGGCGAACGGGCGCATCCTCGGCCTTACGGCGTCGCCGGGCGGCAACGCGCGGTCCATCCTCGCGGTCTGCGAGGCCCTGGGGATCCAGCAGATCGACGTGCGCACGGAGGAGGACAAGGATGTCGCCCCTTACGTCCACGAGGTCAGGGTGAATTGGATCGAGGTCGACCTGCCCTCCGACCTTAAGGTCATCGAGGCCAAGCTGCGCCGGTCGTTCGACAACGAGATCCGGAAGCTGCAGGACGCGGGGGTCTTGAAGCGCGGCCGCTACGCGAGCGCAAAGGACCTGCTCGCCTCGCGCGGCATCCTCCAGGGCCAAATGGACCGCACCCCTTACGCGCAGCGCGGGCCGCTGTGGGGGCTTGTCTCGGCGCAGGCCAAGGCGATGAAGCTCAACCGCGCGATGGAGTACCTCGAGACGCAGGGGCGCGAGGTCTTCCTGGGGTACCTCGACCGCGTGCGCCGGGAGGCCACCCAGAAAGGAGGCTCCGGCGCCTCTCGCGCCCTTGCCAAGGACAAGGACTTCATGGACGCCGAGACCCTTGCCCGGAAGTCCACGGCCGAGCACCCCAAGCTTTCTACCGCGGTGAAGCTCGTCGAGCGCGCCCTCAGGTCGAACCCCAACGGCCGCGTGATCCTCTTTGCCCACTTCAGGGAGACGAGCGAGATCCTGTTCCAGCGGCTCTCGGCGGTCCCCGGCCTGCGGCCCGCAAAGATCACGGGCCAAACGACGCGGGGCCGGGACGTGGGGCTCACCCAGAAGGAGCAAATCCAGGTGATCCGGGACTTCGACGCGGGCACGTTCAATGTGCTCGTCGCCACGAGCGTGGCCGAGGAAGGCCTCGACATCCCCCAGGTGGACCATGTGATTTTCTTCGAGCCCGTCCCGAGCGAGATCCGCAGCATCCAGCGGCGCGGGCGCACGGGGCGAAGGCGAGCGGGCAGCGTGGAAGTGCTCGTCGCGCGCCACACGCGGGATGAGGCCTACATGCGCGCGGCAAACGCGAAGGAGTCGACGATGCGCGAGGAGCTCAAGAAGCTGCGAGTCAACCTGCGCCTTCCCATCGAGGTCCTCGACGTGCCCGGCGAGGGCGAGGTCAAGCTGCGGCTCGACCCTTTCCCGGCGGGGGAGCCCCACCGTGAGGCCGGAGCGCGCGGCTCGCTGGAGGCCTTCGACGGTCCGGCGGCGGCGGCGGAGCCGCACGCCGCGCCGCCCCCCGGACCCGAGCCCGAAGGCGAGGGGGGGCGCGAGCCTGAACGCGAGGGGGCGCCCGAGCTCCTCGTCGACGACCGCGAGCTCAAGGGGCCTCTCTTCGACGAGCTGAGGAGCCTCGGCCTGCGGCTCGTCCCGGAGCGGCTCGACGTGGGGGACTTCGCGTGCCCCCCACGCCTCGGCGTCGAGCGCAAGACGGTCAAGGACTTCGCGGCGTCGGTCGCGGACGGTCGCCTCTTCGCCCAGGCCGAAGCGCTTTCGAAGGCGTTCGAGCGGGCCGTGTTCCTCATCGAGGGCGGCGACGCGGCCGGCTACGAAGGGCTCACCCCCGAGGCGTTCCACGGCGCCGTCGCCCACCTCATCGACGCATTCCACATCGCGGTCCTGCGCACCGAGGGGACGCGCCAGACGGCCCACGCGCTTGCGGCGCTGGCTCGACGCGCCGCCGAGGGCCCCGCGCGGGCCCCGCTTGCCTCCATCCCCCGCGGCCCCAAGACCGGGCTCTCGCCGCCCGAACGCCAGCGGGTCATCCTACAGGGGCTGCCCGGCGTGTCGGCGGTCACGGCCCAGCGCCTCCTTACCCACTTCGGATCCATCCGCGCCCTCTCGCAGGCCTCCTTCGAGGAGATCGCGGCCGTGCAGGGCATGAACAAGCGCACGGCCGAACAGGTGTTCGACATCTTGCGCGCGGCCTACCCGGCCGACGGCGGTTGAGGGGACCTGCCTTCGCGGTTACCTTTATGCGCGGGAAGGGTTTCCCCGCGCCGGGCGCTCTCCTTGAGGCTTATCCAGATCGCCGCAGCCGGGCTCGTCGCCGCCGCGTATTCCACCATGGTGCTCGGCGCCTACGTGAAGGCCACCTACGCCGGAATGTCCTGCCCCGAGTGGCCCACCTGCACGAACGGCCAGGTCCTGCCGCCGCTCGACAACGCCGGCGTGGCCGCCGAGATGCTGCACCGCATCGCGGCAACCATGGTCATCCTGATGGGCGCCGCGCTCCTTGCGCTCGAATGGCTCCACTACAGGTCCGAGAAGCGCCTCATCCTGATGACCTTGGCCGCCGGCGGGGTCCTCGCCGTCCAGGTCGCGCTGGGCGCGGTCACCATCTCGTCGAACCTGCAGGCCGCGGTCGTCACCTCGCACCTGGCCGTGGCCACGCTCTTTTTCGCGCTCTCGCTTGTCATCGCGCTGCGGGTGTGGAAACTGCCACCGCAGGCGGCGCCTGCGGGCGCGCCGCGCCAGACCGGTGAGCCCGACGCGGCCGATTCCGGCTAGGGGGCGCTCCGTGGCCGACGAACCCTCCCTTCCGTCCGGTCCCCCCGCGCCGGGCGCGCTCCGCGCGCGCCTCGCGGACTACGCCGTCCTGGTGAAGCCGGGGATCATGCTCGCGCTGCTCATCTCGTGCCTCTCCGCCATGGTCGTGGCCGCAGGCGGCTGGCCGGCCCCCTCGCTCGTCGTGGCCACCCTCGTTGGCGGCGCGTTTGCCTCCGGTTCGGCCGCCGCGCTCAACAACCTCCTCGAGCGCGACCGCGACGCCAAGATGCGCCGGACGCGCAAACGGCCCCTGCCCGCCCACCGCCTCGAGCCCTCCCACGCGGCCGTGTTCGCCACCGTGCTTGCCGGGGCCGCCTGCATCATCCTCACGGCCTTCGCGAACGCCCTTGCCGCCGCCTTGGCCCTTTCCGGGCTCTTCTTCTACGCGTTTGTCTACACGCTCTGGCTGAAGCCCCTTACGGCGCAGAACATCGTGATCGGAGGCGCCGCGGGCTGTTTCCCCGCGCTCGTGGGGTGGTCTGCGGTTACAGGCACGATCGGCCCCGGCGCGGTCCTCATCGCCCTCATCGTGTTCCTCTGGACGCCCCCACACTTCTGGAGCCTTGCGCTCCTCTACAAAGACGACTACGCGCAGGCTGCCTTCCCCATGCTCCCCGTCACCCGCGGCGAAGAGGTCACGCGGCGCCAGATCCTCGCGTACGCCGCCGCGCTTGTTGCCGTCACGGCGCTCCTTGTCCCGCTCGGCGTCCTTGGGCTCGTCTACCTCGTCCTCTCCGGCGCGCTCGGAGCGGTCTTCCTTGCCCAGGCCGGCCTGCTCTTCTTCACGCGCAAGCCCTCGGCCGCCCGCGCGCTCTTCCGCTTCTCGAACGCCTACCTCGCGCTGCTTGCCCTCGCGATGGTCCTCGATGTTGTGCTGCCCTTCTAGCGCGAGCGCCAGCCCTGCCTGTGGGCCCCCTTAGGCGGCCGGCTCCCCTCGTGGAAAGGGTTTTATGAGCCGCGCGGGGTCGCAAGGGACGCCTTGGTCGACATCCCTCCCCTCGCGTGGGTGGGGTTCTTCGCGGCCGTGGCGACAATCCTCACCATCGACCTCGGGTACTTCCACCGGCGGGCCCACGCGCTCAGCCTCAAGGAGGCCTCGTTCTTTGCGGCCCTTTGGATCAGCGTCGGCCTGGCCTTCTCCGTCGTCGTCTTCTGGCTCTACAGCCGCGAGCCGGGTCCGATCGCCGGAGAGGGGGCCGCCCAGCTCTACCTCACGGGCTACATCCTTGAGGAGTCCCTCTCCGTCGACAACCTGTTCGTGTTCATCGTCATCTTCCACTACTTCTCCGTCCGCGGCGAGCACCAGCACAACGTGCTCTTCTACGGCATCCTCGGCGCGATCCTCATGCGCGGCCTCTTCATCTTCGCGGGGGTCGCGGCGCTGCACGCCTTCGAAATCACGATCTACCTGCTCGCCGGGCTCCTGCTTTTTACCGCCCTGCGCATGAGCTTTGGCGGCGAGGGGACAATCGACCCCGCGCAGTCGCGCGTGTACCGGCTCCTCAAGCGCATCCTGCCCGTGTCGGAAGAGGCGCACGAGGGCAAGTTCTTCCACAAGGTCGCCGGGCGGCGCCACGCGACGACCCTCCTGCTCTGCCTCCTCCTCATCGAGGCGACGGACGTCCTCTTCGCGCTCGACTCGGTCCCCGCCGTGCTCGGAGTCACCGACGAGGCGTTCATCGTGTACACCTCGAACATCTTCGCCATCGTGGGCCTGCGTTCGCTCTATTTCGTGGTCTCGGCCGGGATCCAGGGGCTCAGGTTCCTCAAGCCCGCGCTCGTCATCCTCCTCGCGTTCATCGGGGTAAAGATGGTCATCGCGGGGCCCTGGACCGACTGGTACCACATGCCCGTCTCCCTTTCGCTCGCCACCGTCGCGGCGATCCTGGTTGCTGCCATCGGCGCGTCCGTGGCCTACAACCGGCGGCACCCCGGGGGCGCGGCGCTTGGACCCTCGGAGAGCCCGGGGGCAAGCGAGACGCCTGCCTTTCCCGCGGGGAAGGAATAGGCCCGCAAACACGGGCCCTCAAGGGGGCAGCCGCCCCCGACGCCGCGGCCTCTCAACCGCGCAGGATGATCTC
>JBGPNV010000028.1:0-17549 GCA_041487695.1 Thermoplasmata archaeon
ATATCCGCGGTGTTGGCGCGGGGCTCGTTGTTGATGTCCGCGTCGCGCGAGCTCAGCTCAAGGAGCCGCGTGGAGATCTCGGTCACGAAGCGGTTGATCAGTTGGTCGTGTTTGGCGGCTGTGGTCGTGTTGTGGTACGTGGGGTTCTTGTCCAGCACGATCTGCTGGCCATTCAC
The DNA here is from genome assembly GCA_041487695.1 of Thermoplasmata archaeon. GTDB lineage: Archaea > Thermoplasmatota > DTKX01 > DTKX01 > DATEUP01 > DATEUP01. The sequence goes on from JBGPNV010000028.1 coordinate 177, forward strand.
CCAACTCTTGAGGACCCAGGGGCCCGTGCCGTCCACGTGGCTGTTCATCCACGTGTTCTGCGTGTGGTAGACGAGGCCGCCGTTCGCTTCCACCGTGGCCTTGTTCACGATCGCCGCGACCGTGTAGGCGAGCGTAGACATGAACGCGCCGTACGGCTGCATCAGGGTGAACTGCACGGTGTAGTCGTCGAGTGCGACCGTGCTCGTGTTGTTGAGCACCTGGGAGAGGATCCAGGCCGGTCCGCCGGGGTCGTTGATGTCGAGCACCCGCTTGAACGAGTACACGACGTCGGCCGCCTTCATCTCGGCGCCGCTCGAGAAGAGGACGCCGTGCCGAAGGTGGAACGTGTAGGTCATGTTGCCGTTCGTGATGCCGCCGTTGGCGATCGTGGGCATCGTGTCGGCAAGCAGCGGGATGAAGCGGTCCACGGCTGCCCCGTCGTAGGTGATGAGCGTCTCGTAAACGGCTTGGATGATCTGGCCCGAGGCGTCGTCATAGGCGACTGCGGGGTCGAGGAACTCCGGCTGGCCGAAGGTCTCGATGATGAGCGTGCGGGGGTTCCGGACGCCGCCCGGCGTGGTCGCGTTGGCCACCACGACGACGGTCCAGTAGGCCAAGTCGCTCTTGGCCGTCGAGGTCGTCACTTTGAGGTTCGCCGCAAAGATGCCCGCGGTCGCGTAGGTGTGCGAGAAGTTGCCGTCCCAGGTGTGCGTCTCGAGGGAAACGTTGTCGTGGGTCACCGCTGCCGACCCGTCGCCGAAGTCCATCTTGTACTCGGTGATGGTCCCAGGGCTCGTTGCGTCGGCATTCCAAGACCCGGCAGAGCCAGCGGCGCTCCACGTGAGCGCGTTGTTCGGCTTGATGACCGAGGACGCGGACCAAAGGGTGAGGGTCGCCAGAGGCACGTCTTCCGCGGTCGAGGCCGGGAAGTTCGGCAGGACGTCGATCCGGATCGGCGCGCCTGTGGTCACGGTGTCGTAGGTACCGTTCGAGTTGTCCGTGATGTTCAGGGTCACATAGTACGTCCCTTGGTGCGCGAAGGCGTGGGTCGAGTTTTGGGTCGTGCCGGTCGAGCCGTCGCCGTAGGACCAGCGCCAGCTCGAGATCGTCCCGTCAAGGTCGCTGCCAGTCGCCGTAAAAGACACGGAGTCGCCGGCGGAGGCAAGGTTGGTCGACGATGCGGCGTTGGCGAACGGATTGATGTTCGCCGGCGGCGGCGGGGGCGGCGGCGGGGTGCCGAAACAGCCCGCGAAGGCCGAGGCCCCCATGATCACTACAGCGGTCAAAACCAGCGTCTTGTTTGTTGCTTGATTCCACATGGCGACGAAACCCCCGTGCCTAACTGAAGAACTTCCTTAGAAGGCACAAGGCTGATAAGAGGATTGGAGTTCATTTATAACTTATGGTGGGCAGGGTTCGTGAGCATATACACAAAAGCCCTGGACAACGGCGCAAACCGATTCGGCCATCGGCAGGCATCGTCAACCTTTAATGGGCGGGCCCCTGTCGCGCCGAAGGGCCTTCCAAATGACGTTGAAAGACCGCAGCGTCGTATCGATTAACGACCTCTCCGACGACGAGATCCGCCTCGTGCTCGACACGGCCGAAAGGATCGGCGAACTGGCTGCGCGCGACGAGCACCCGGACCTGCTGGGTGGGTGGGTCCTTGCGACCCTTTTCTTCGAGCCGTCGACGCGCACGCGCCTCTCGTTTGAATCGGCGATGAAGAGGCTCGGCGGCGATGTCATCGGCTTCCAGGAGGGTGCCTCGACCTCGGCCACGAAGGGCGAGACGCTCGCGGACACGATCCGGATGGTCTCGGGCTACAGCGACGCGGCGGTCCTGCGCCACTCGAGGGAGGGGGCGGCCAGGATGTGCACGCAGTTTGCGACGATCCCCGTGATCAACGGGGGCGACGGGGCCGGCCAGCACCCCACGCAGACGCTCCTTGACCTCTACACGATACGGCGGCAGTTCGGCAAGATCGAGGGCGTGAAGGTCGCGCTCGTGGGCGACCTGAAGTATGGCCGCACGGTCCACTCGCTCGCCTACGCGCTCGCGCGCTTCGGCGCGCACATCACGCTCGTGGCGCCAAAAACGCTCCAAATGTCGCCGGAGATCCTCCGGGCCCTTCAGGAGCGCGGCGTGACGCCCCGGGTTGAGACGGCGCTGGAGGGCGTGGTGCCCGATGTCGATGTACTCTATATGACCCGGATCCAGAAGGAGCGCTTCCCCGACCCCGAGGAGTACGCGAAGGTCGCGGGGCTCTACCGGCTCACGGTGCCCGCGCTCAAGGCCGCGAAGGCGGGCGCCATTGTCATGCACCCGTTGCCGCGCGTCGACGAGATTGACCCGGCCGTCGATGCCACCCCCCATGCGAAGTACTTCGAGCAGGCCCAGCACGGCGTCCACGTCCGGATGGCGCTCCTCGCGCTCATCCTGCGCGGGGAAGAGGTCCTGAAGGAGCTCTACGGAGGTACGGCCGCATGAAGGAATTCAAGGTCACGCCGATCAGGAACGGCACGGTGATCGACCACATCACCGTGGGGATGGCCCTCCAGGTCGTGCGGATCCTCGGGATCGCCGACCGCGGCGCCTCCTCGACCGTCTCCGTCCTCATGCATGTGCCCTCGGCGGCCCAGCAATGGAAGGATGTCGTGAAGGTCGAGGACCGCGAGCTCGAGCCCAAGGAAGTGGACAAGATCTCGCTCATTGCGCCCAAAGCCACGATCAACATCATACGGAACTTCAACGTGGAGGAGAAGCACCGCGTCGTGCTGCCGGAGGTGGTCGTGGGGATCCTGCGCTGCGAGAACCACAACTGCATCTCGAACTCCGGCGAGCCGATCGAGAGCCGCTTCAAGGTCGTCCGGCGGGAGCCCCTGCTCCTGCGCTGCGGGTTCTGCGAGCGCGAGGTGTCCAACGTGCTTGCAAACATGAAGTGAAGGCTGAGCGAGACGGGCCGAGGGAAAAGGGGGGCGTTCACCGTGGCGGCAAAGATGGCGAAGGGCAAGCGAGGGCGCGGGCCCAAGGCCGCGCCGGCCGAGGACCCCGTGGAGGGGCTCCTCCGCGGCGAGCTCAAGATGCACGAGCTCGACGAGACGTTTGGCCCCGAAATCGGGACGCAGCTCCGCCGGGCCGCCGCCGAGCGCGCGACGGGCACGCGCCTGCGCGCGGTGGCCTCGACGGTGATCCGGCCGGAGGACGCCCGCAAGAACATCGAGAACTTCGTGGGCGCGGCCCAAATCCCCCTCGGGCTGGCAGGCCCCCTGCAGGTCGAGGGCGAATACGCCAAGGGTTCCTTCTACCTCCCGCTTGCCACGACGGAGGGCGCGCTCGTGGCGTCCGTGAACCGCGGCTGCGGGGTCGTGAACGGCGCGGGCGGCGCGCGCGCGGCCGTCCTTGCCGATGCGATGACGCGCGCGCCGGCGTTCGCCTGCCGGGATGTCGCGCACCTGATGGCCACGCGCAAGTGGGTGCAGGAGCACCTCGAGGCGGTCCGCAAGGCCGCCGAGGGGACCACGGAGCACGGCAAGCTGCTCGGGATCTCGCCCTACGCGGTCGGCCGCACGCTCTTCCTGCGCTTCGCCTACCAGACGGGCGACGCGATGGGCATGAACATGGCCACGATCGCGACCGAAGCGGCGGCCAAGGTGATCGAGAAGGGTACGGGCGCGCGCCTTGTCGCGCTTTCGGGGAACATGTGCACCGACAAGAAGGCCGCGAGCATCAACCTGACCGAGGGCCGGGGCAAGTCGGTCATTGCGGAGGTGGCGCTCTCCTCGAAGCTCGTGAAGGAGCGCCTCCACACGACGGCCGACGCTGTCGTGGACGTGAACACGCGGAAGAACCTCGTGGGCTCGGCAAAGGCTGGCGCGCTTGGGTACAACGCGCACTTCGCGAACGTCGTGGCCGCCGTGTTCTTGGCGACCGGACAAGACGCGGCGCAGGTCGTGGATGGCTCGCTCGGGTTCACGACGGCCGAGGCCGACGGCGACGGACTCTACTTCGCCGTCAGCCTGCCGGCGCTCGAGGTCGGCACTGTCGGGGGCGGGACGCGGTTCCCGACGCAGCAGGAATGCCTTCAGCTCATGGGCTGCGCCGGGACGGGCAAGGCGCGGAAGTTCGCCGAGATCGTCGCGGCGGGCGTGCTTGCAGGCGAGCTCTCGCTCATGGGCGCCATCGCGTCGGGCGACCTTGGGAAGGCGCACGCGAGGCTCGGCCGCTAAGGCAGGCGCGCACGGTATATCAGGCGGCACGCGCCGTGCCCGTCCTGTGAAGCGAACGCCGGCGATGTTTGCGGTTGTCCTTCTCCTCCTTCCTCTTGGCGCCAGCCTCCAAGCCGAAGCGGCCTCGGGACCCACCGTCTCGGCGGGGACTTCGTGGAACGCGGAAAGGAAGGTCGCAGAGAGCCTAAAGGGCACCCTCTTTGCGACCTACACGGAAACCCAGGGCAATTCGACCGGGATTGCGGTGAAGAGCTCGTCCGACCGTGGGGTCACGTGGGTGGCCCTGCCCTCCCCCAGCGTCGGCCAGGCCTTCCGGTCCTGCCTTGCCCTCAACTCGACCGGCGTCGTCCACCTCGCATGGACGCAGTTCGTCGCCGGAGAGAGGCAGATTTTCTACGGGCGGTGGAGCGGGGGCCCCGCGTGGGAGGCAGTCCAGCAAATCTCCGACACGCCGGGGTATTCGGGCTTCCCCGCGCTTGCCGTTGACTCGGCCGAGCGCGTCCACCTCGTGTGGTACGGGTACGACGGCGCGACCTACCAGGTCTACTACCGCTACCTCGATGGCGCGGGTTGGCACACGACGGTCCAGGCCACCCACGGAGTACAGGACGCGAACAACCCCTCGATTGCGATCGGGCCGGACGACAGGGTCCACGTCGCCTTCTACAGTTACTTTCGCGGCGACACCGACGTGTGGTACATGCGAGGCGGGCCCGCCGGGTTCGACATCCTGGAGCGGGTGAACGCGGCCGGCGCGATGGCCTCGGCGCCGAGCCTTGTTGTCCACCCGAATGGGACGGTCGCCGTGGCCTACCTCGCCGGCGCGAACGCTACACTCGACGTGCAGTTTTCCGAGCGTGGCGCGGCGGGCGGCTGGGGCTCGCCATTCCCTGTGAGCCTTCCAGGCGAGGCGCCCGGGCCGCCGTCTCTCGTTGCCGACTGGGCCGGAAACGTTGCGGTTTTCTACGAGACTTCGGTAGGCGCGCTTCGCTACCGCGCCCGAGTCGCAGGCGCGTGGGCCGACCCGGTCACCCTCGCCGCTGCGCCCGGCAACCGTTGGCCGAGCGCCTCGTGGGCGCCCTTCGCGGGGGCGGCAAATCCCCAGACCGTGAATGTCTTGTGGACGCGGGAGGGGAACGGCTCGTTCACGGTGGGTTTCGCGAGGGTCGAAATTTTCCCGGTCGGGCCCTGCAAGTGCGGCACCGAGGTCCCCTGGTGGCAGGACTTCGCCATCCCCCTCCTCATCCTCGCCGGCGCCGGCATCTCGATGGGCGCACTGTGGGTCGCGGCCCTGCGCACCAAGGGCGGCGGGCGGGGGTAGCTAGCCCTCGGGCCGGCCCCCTCTGGCCCACCGGGGATTGCCGGGGCGCAACCCTTTTTACCCCGTTCCCTCTCGGAGCCCCCAATGGCCGAAATCCGCAAGTCGGACAAGGGCGCAGGCTTCCAGTCCGCCGCCGGCCTCATGCGCTACTTCGACGCCGAAGACGACCTCGCCGTCAAGATCCCCCCCCAGGCCGTTTTCCTCGTGTGCATCCTCACAACCGCCATCGTGGGGCTTGCCGCCGTCTTCATCAAAGTGTAGCCCCCCTTGACCGGGCCCCTCCGGTGACGTCGTTTGAGAGAGGTCGAACGGCCCCCATGCGCTTCCCGTGGGACCGCCCCGTCGACGAGGCGAAGCTCGGCACCCACTGGTTCGGGCGGATGCTCACCTCCCTCTACTTTTCCACCTTCATGATCCGTGCGTCCTTCGCGATCATGCTGATCGCCTTCCCGATCTACATCCTCGGCCTCAAGTCCTACTTCCTCTTCGGGCTTGTCCTTGCCTCCTCACCCCTCTTCGAACTCATCACCGTCATCGGGCTTGGCGCCTACATCGACAAACACGGGCGCAAGAACGTGCTCCTCGTCGGGCTCCTCACCGGCTCGCTCGCCCTCTTCGGGCTCCTGCTCACCAAGTCGCCGGTCCCCCTCTTCTTCATCAACGCGTTCCACGGGATGAGCGCGGCCGCGATCCTCGTCTCGTCGCTGGCCCTCATCGCGGACTATGCGCCCAAGGCGAGCCGCGGCAAGATCATGGGCGCCTTCGACTTCGTGAACCTCTTCGGGTGGATCGTCGGCTTCGGAGTCGGGGGCCTCCTCATTGACACGTTCAAGGACAACATCGGGATGACCTTCGTTGTCGCCGGCATCATGGGCCTCGTCGCGTGGGTCTGGGCCACGATCAATGTGGTCGAGCCGCGCAAGAGCGACCACCTGGCCAGCGAGATTTCCTTCAAGATGATCGCGTCCGTCCTCAAGCAGCGGAGCGTGGTCCTGCTTATCGCGCCGTGGTTCATCATCTACTTGCTCGTCTCGACGCTGCTCACGTTCACCTCGAAGGCCGGGACGCAGGAACTCGGCCTTACCGGCAAGGACCTCGCGGTCCTGCTCGGGGGCGGAGGGACGGTCTTCCTCGTGACGCAGGTCGCCTACGGGTGGGCCTCCGACAAGTACGGGCGCACGAGGATCATGATCGTGGGGACCGTCGGGATTGTGGGGATCATGCTCACGGTCGGCGGCGTGTTCCTCTCCGCACCGGCAACGATCGCACCTGCGGCGCACTTCTTGTTGCCCGCGAACATGGACGGGGACAGTGCCTCGGAGTTCCTCCTCCAGTCCGACAGCGGCGTGTACATCCTGGACGCGGACGGCACGCTCCTGCGCGAGCTCGGGCCTCCAGAAGGCGGGTTCGGTTCGCTCTCGCCGTTCGCGAGCGACCCCACCCATCCTTCGGCCGTGTCGCGCACAAACGGCGCCATCCAGGTCGTGTCGTTGGAAGACGCCTCGGTAACCTGGGTGAAGCCTGTGAGCGCGGCCCGTTTTGTGCGCGCGGCCGACATCAACGGCGACGGGGCAGTCGAGGTCCTCTACTTGGATGGCGCCGGCCTCCACGTGGACGGCCCCTCCGTGCCCTCGGCCCTTGTCGTGCTGCCGACGCTCGAGGCGAACGACAAGGTCCTCGACCTTGCGTGGCACGACTCGGGGCGGTGGATCCTGCTCCTTGCCGACACGGGGAACGGGACGGTCCTGCGGGCCGCGAGTCCCAACGGCACCTCCTCGGTCCTGCTGCCCTCGGGGTATTCGAAGATCGCGCAGGAGATCCAGGCGCCGCGGATGGTCGCCCACCCGCCCGCCGTGTTTGGGCCAGACGGCGTGGCTACGGTGAACCTCTCGAGCGGCGCTGTCGCCCACGACTTCGGCCTGCCCGCGGGCCTGCTTGCCGCCTGGGTCCCGCAATGGGCGGCGGCCTTCGACGGGCCGGGGGTAAGCAGCGGCGTCTTTGTCCCGCACCTGCTCGCCTACGCGCCCTCGGGGCAAGGCGCGGTAGTCCTGGAAAGCGGGCCGTCGCCGCTCGCGGCGCCGCTCTTCCTTTCATTCGGCGCCGGCTCCGACCTCCTGACCTTTGCGCCGAGCGCGGAGGGGGAGACGACGGCGCATGCCGCGCACTTCCACGGGAACGGCAGCCTGGAGCTCTTCGCGGTCGACCTGGGCGGCTCGAGCGCCGGCACGGTGCTCCTCGAGCGCAGCGTGAACGTGCAGGTCAAGCGCGAGACCGCCCAGGCAACCTTCGGCAAGCTCACCTCGCCCTCGCTCCTCGTGCCCTTGGGCATCTTCGGCCTTATGGCCGGCGCCTTCGGGCCGGCGGCCCTTGCGGGCCTTACCGACGTGTCGCAAAGCGACAAGCGCGGCACCACGATGGGCCTCTACTCGGTCGTCATTTCGACCTCCATGATCGTCGGCCCCATCACGACTGGCTTCCTCGTCGACAACTACGGCGGCTTCGGGGTGATGATGTTCCTCGTTTCGTCGGCGGCGGCCATGGCCTTCTTCATGGCCCTGCGTGCCCTCGATGTGCGCCGCCAAGGCGGCGAGCAAAGCATGCTCGAGGCCGCCCGCGAGAAGGACGACGACCTGACCGCAGCGAAGGACCCGACCCGTGAGGCCAAGGCCGGCGAGGACGAGTAGAGCGAGCCGCCGCGCGTTTTTCCGGGTCAATTGAGAATGTATTTATCCGCAGGGTCGCGGGTTGATTGCTGGGCCCCGCGATGGCGTTCCTCCCGTTTTCCGCGCGCGCCTTGCAGCGCTTGCCGACGCGGGTGCGCAGCCTTGCTGTCGTGGCGCTTTTCCTCCTCCCCCTTGCCGACCTCCCGTTTGTTGCCGAGGCGGCGGAGAGCGCCGTCAACCTCGACCTCAACTTTGGCGTCTTTGACTCGCTCTCGGCGACGCAGGCACGCCAGACGCAGAAGACCGACCCCGCAACGATCCTGCCCCTCGTCGACCCCGTGATGCAGAGGCTTACCCCCCAGCCCACGCAGCGCCAGAGCCCGGCGGTCACGTACACCGTGAAGAACTCGACGGGCGGCTTGCCTGCCCCATCGAGGGTCTTCGACAAGCTTGCCAACTCGACGCTCCCCTCGCTCGGGACCGTGCTCCAGTTCCTCCTCTCCGGCCCCCTTACCTACGCCGTCTTCACGAACTGCTCGGGCGTCGAGCGCTGGAACAATGGCTCTCTGCGGCCGACCCTCCAAGTCCAATTCACCCAAGGCGGCTTCCAGCTCGTCGACTGGGAGCGCTGGATCGAGATCGACTGCGACGGCAACCCCCTCACCGGCGACCCCACGGGCGCGGACCTGCGCGTCCGGATGACGCCCATCGTTCAGAACCTCGCCTACGCGATCGCCCCGACCTTCGGGAACGGGTCGACCGGCCTCCACCCCTACCTCACGTTCCTCGGCGGGTTGGCCATCGAGGCCGAACGCCTTGGCTCGCCGCTTGCTCCCTCGCTGCCCCTCGAGCTCGCCACCTTCAAGTCCTTCTCCTACGACAACAACAACTACGTCTGGTTCACGAAGGTCGACCTCCCCTTCATCCCCACGGCTTTCAACATGACTTTCACCTCCGACGAGGTCAAGGTCGAGGCCGGCGCCCAGAATTTCCTCCAGAACATCGTCGCGGCCGGGTTTGGGAACCTCTCGAATGCCAACCCCATCTCCGAGCTGCGCGGCCCCTACCGGCTCGGCTGGAACCTCGCCGAGGACGCTGCGGACCTCGGAATCTCGGCCGGCTACATCCGCTACTACGAGGGCGGCCCCAATCCGCTCGTGCGCGAGTCCACCTGGTTCGACATCCTCCTTACGCCCGGCCGCGGCGAGACCGCCGTCCCCTCCCACGTCTTCTTCCGCCTCGACTCGGAGTCCTTCAACAAGTCGTTCGACTTCCTGGAGTGGAACGGCGACCGCCCTGCGAAGCTCGGCCTCGCGTACTACGACGACCGCGAGAACTACACGTACGCGCGCGCGACCCTCGAAGACTTGCCCGCCTTCCTCCAGGCGAAGGTCGACCAGGTCGGCTCGGGCCCGAACGCGACCGCGAAGATCGCCTTCGATTCCGACGCCTCGATCCGGCTCATCGACTACGAGGAGTACATCTTCCAAAACGGCGACCCGAATGACTACATCTACTCCCACGTGCGCCTCGAGGACGTGCCCCTTGCCATGCTCATCAACGGCACGCTCGACGTCGGGGGCACGACGGTCGAGCCCTCGCTGCTGCGGCCCGGCGGCGCGTCCATCGTAGGCGAGCTCATCGACCGCGTGATGATCCGCATCGCCTCGAAGCTCTACTCCGTCGGCCAGACGCTGCGCTCGATCCCCTACAACATCCTCAACCTGCCCGACAACAAGGGCTGGGTCTCCATCGACCTGCCCAAGGGCGGCGAGATCGGCCTCCTCGAATTCTGGCTGACCTCGGGGTCCTATGTCGTCGCGAACGGCGACTTCGTCGCATTCTACAACGACACGACAAACGGCGGCGCCGTCGGCACCTCCTTTTCGGGGCGGCTGCGCCACATCGAGCACATCGTCGCGGGCTTTATCGAGGAGACGACGCTCACGCTCGTGACGGCCGGCAACGAGCCCTTCGCGGCCCTCTTCCTCGACGGGCCGCAGAACGCCACGGCGGCCGTGGAGTTCTCGGGCCTGCCTCACGAGATGACCCTGCGCATTTCCTCGACCTCGCTGCGCTACGCGGCCAGCAGCCCGATCGCCTCGCTCACCTACACCGCCACGATCGACAGCCAGTACACGCGAATGCGCCTCGGCGAGGTCCCCCGCTACATCGCGCTCAACCAGACGCCCGGGGATGTGCGGATCGACACGCTCTTCGACCCTTCGACAGGCCTCGACAGCCTTGCGCTCTTCGAAATGCAGGTCTCGAATGCCGAGCCCATGACGCTTTCAGGCGACCACCTGCTCTCCTTCGAGAACGAGACGGTCCACGCGGCCTCCGCCCGGATCGAAGGGATCGGCTCCCTGCGGTACGTCGCGGGCGCCGGCGGGAAAGTCGCTCTCACCGCCAAGGGCGGTGCGCCCTTTGCCTTCGTCTTCTTGAACCGCACCGCGCCTCTCGAGGCGATCCTCAACTTCGACCCCCTGCCCTCGTCCCTCGACGTGACGCTCCCGGGCAGCCTCACCTCGATCAGCTCCCTGCGGCTGCCGAGCCTCGGCGAGCTCACTTCGGTCGTCGACTTCTCCCACATCATTTTCGGCATCGACCTCTTCGGGCGCAGCCTCGTCGACATGCTCGGCCAAGTGGGCCGGAACCTCGCCAACGGCATCGGGCGCTTCGACCAGAACTTCTCGTTTGCTTTCGACTCGACGGCCAACACGACGCTCATGGCAAGCATCTCGAAGGGCCGGTGGGACGGCCGCGACGAGGCCCAGTGGGTCCACGGCCTGCGCTCGAAGCAGCGCGTGTCGCCCCTCGACAGCTCCGTGCTCGACCTCAATGCGAAGCTCCTCCTCACGGGGTTGCCGAAGCACATGGCCTTCACGCTCAACGTGGAGTCCGAGACGCTCAGCGTGAACGCGACCCTTGAGGACTTCACGCCGGCCTTCGACTACCTTGCCATCGAGACGGACGCGGCCTCGCCCGACCCGAACGACCAGCCGAAGGACGTGCGCTTCTTCGTCGACGGGATCGAGCCCCACTCGAACATCTCGCTCAAGGTGGACTTCCGGTCCGACCTTTCCGTCGGAGGCGCCGTGATCGGGAACATGACGGTCGACTCGTCGTTCCCGATGAAGGACTTCTACGTGCGGCTTACGACCAAGCGGCCGAGGCCCACGGCCGTCGAGGTCCTGATCCCGGAGATCCCCACCCAGATGCAGACGCGGGCCGAGCTTGCCGAAGGGATCGCGATCGTGCACCACGCCTCGGCGCCCGTGCCCTTCGTCCTCGTCCGCATGGGCCGGGGGATCGTCGGGCCCGACGCCTCGGGGTTCGCGATTTTCCACGATGTGCCGGAGCAAGCGGAGATCCGAGTCCCGGCCTCGACGACCTTCGACATGGCGGCCGCCAACCCGTTCAAGACGCTGCCCAACATCACGCTCCAGGCCTCACGCCCCGGCCTCGACCTCATCGCCGACCTCAACGGAGATGCGCTGGGCTCGCGCGGGTCCATGCGCTTCCTCGTCCAGGACCTCGGCGCCCGGCTGACCATGATCCAGTCGGGCAACAGCTATGCGATCTCGACGGACGGGGTGGCCCGCCTCCTCTTCGAGATGGCGGGGTTCCCGATCTCGAAGGGGCTTTCGATCGACGCGACCTCGATCTACGCGGAAGACGTGGAGTCCGTCACCATCTCGCACCAGCTCGTGTTCAACGCGTTCCCCATCATCTCGGTCGACAACTTGAACGCCGGCCTGTTGCAGATCCGTTTCGAGCACCGGATCAGCGCGCTTTCGGGCGCCTCGAAGCCGACGAACTTCGTCTTCGTGACGCTGCCAATCGGCGGCGGTCCGATCTCCGTGACATCGAACGGCATCGTGACCTCAAGGGCAAACCCGGGGCGCTACTACATCGTGCCCGCCCCGATCCTCAGTTTCCTCGTCTCGCAGTTCTAGCGAAGGAGGACCCCATGCCAGAAGCGGGAAAGCCGGAGGGCGGGCGGGCACCCGAGGCGGCCGCGGAGGACGCCCCCTCGCGCGCCAAGGGGCTCTTCCGTTCGGGACCGGTCCGCCGCTTCCTGTCGACCCACGAGGTCCACATCCTGCCCGCGGCCGTTTCGCACCGCCGGCGCGTCCGGCGCGTCGCGCCAGTCCTCGCTGTCGCCTTCCTCGTCTTCGCGGCCTGGTGGTGGGTCGTGCCCCGGGAGGATGTCGTCGTCCACGCGCAGTACCACGAGGGCCTCTTCAACACGATTGCCGTGGACCTGAAGGTCGTCAACAGCGGCACGCTCGAACTCGAACCGCTCCACATCGAACTCGTCGTCACGGAGTCGCAGAACCACACGGCGATGGGCTTCCTCAACGTCACCGCCTCGCTTGGCCCCCACCGTACGTTCAACCCGGACGCCGTGCAGTTCAAGGGCGACCAACTCACGACCGACTACAACATCTCGATCACGGTCTCCTACACGGCCGGCGCCTCGCACACGCTGAAGACGCTCGACTTCCGCACCGAGGAGCCCTACATGAATCTCTACTTCGAAGGCCGCGTCGCTTGAGGCGCTCGCCCCAGGGCTTCCCGGCCGCGCCCCCAAGCCTTTTTCTCCAAGCGGCCGCTTCACGCGCTCACCCGACGCCGCAGTAGCTTAGTTGGGAGAGCGCCAGACTGAAGATCTGGAGATCGCTGGTTCAAGTCCGGCCTGCGGCACTCCCTTTCCCTTTTGTCCCCACCGGTTTTCTTGCGTCCCGCCTTTCCCTGCTGGCTTGAGGGCCCCATGACCCGTGGAAGGAGCCCCTCAAACCGTCCGACATTCGATGAGAAGTCCACCCGCGCCGGGCCGCAAGCCAGGGATTCCTGGCTTTCGGGAGGTATAAATAGACCCCCCAGTCTTACCCGAAATTGGGCGAAAGCCCACCCCGGGATGGGTTGCCAGTGAGAGGCCTCACGCTGAACGGACGGTCTCTCCGGCGCCCCGCGAGCCCCGCTTTTCTGGTCTTGGGGCCCCTTGCCGGTGCCCTTACCCCCCGAAATGTCAAGATGGAGCAGCTCACGCAAGTCCCGCTGAAAGACCTCGCCCTCGATGCCCAATACGCGGAAATCCGCGAGGCCCTTGCCAAATACAGCGCCGAAGAGGGGGTGCAGGCCGCCGACGGGGAGAACCAGTGCGGCAGGTGCGGCCAGGTCTTCCCGGAGGAGCGAGCGCTTTGCCAGTGCGGCGCCTTCCTCCACGCGTCGAAGGTCTTCACGTGCCCGAGCTGCACACGCGTCGTGGGCCGGGAGTCCCGCGACTGCGGCGGGTGCGGCGCGTCCTTCTGGTCGCCAGTGAACCCCCCCGAGTCGGCCCTCACCGAGGAGATGGTGGGGACCTACTTGCGGGGCCTTGAGGGACCTTGAGCAGCCTTTTTTTTTTGAAACGGATGGTGGACGCAGGTGGCCGAAGAACAGGAAGGGGAGGGAAGGGGCGCGGCGACAAGCGCCGTCGCGGTCCTTGAAGAAGAGACCGAGAAAAACGACCGCATGATCCAAATGCGGATCGCGCTCGACTACCTGGCTGAACTCATCGACCCGAAGCACAAGGACGCCTTTGTCCGCGCGGAGCGCAACGCCCGCACCGTCGAAGAGATGAACCGCGTCCTCGAGCTTGCCAAGAAGTACATCGCGCAGAGGGTCCTCGTCGACATCCTGGACCTGAAGCTTTGATTGCACGCGCACGCGGGAAGGACACGGAAGGAAAACACGGGGATGGGCACATGCACCTGAGACAAATCAACATGGAGAACTTCAAGTCGTTCGGCCACAAGGTTTCGATTCCCTTTGACGACGGTTTCACCGCCGTGACGGGGCCGAACGGCTCGGGCAAGTCGAACATTTCCGACGCGATCCTCTTCGTCCTCGGGCCCCGCTCCGCCAAGGCGATCCGCGCCGGCAAATTGTCCGACCTCATTTTCAATGGCGGCGGCACGGGCAAGCCACCCTCGAAGTATTGCTGGGTCGAGCTCGTCTTCGACAACGCCGACCGGCTCATGCCAATCGAGACGGACGAGGTGCGCCTTCGCCGCCTCATCCGGATGTCGACGCAGAAGAAGGGCGAGTACAACTCGTACTTCTACATCAACGACCGCGCCTCGTCGCTAAACGAGTTCGACGCGCTGCTCGCCCACGCCCGCATCTCGGCCGAGGGGTACAACCTCGTCCAGCAGGGGGACATCAACCGGATCACTGCGATGAGCAACCTCGAACGGCGGCGCATCCTCGACGACATCGCGGGGATCACCCGCTTCGACGAGGACATCGACAGCGCGAACAAGAAGCGCGCACAGGCCGAGGAGAACATGGGGCGCATCCAGCTCGTCCTCGAGGAAGTCAAGCGCAACATTTCGATCCTCGAGAAGGACAAGGACGCGGCCGCGAAGTACAAGGAGCTCCAGGAGCGCCTCGCGCTTGCGCGCGCGCAGCTCATCCACCTCGATGTCGAGGAAGCGCGCGACTTCGTCGAGCAGACGAGGCGCAAGGAGGGGACCTGCAAGGCCGACCTCGAGAAGTTCACCAAGCAGCTTGCCGACCTCAAGGCCAAACTCGCGGGCGTCGTGAAGGACTACGACGGCGCCGAGTCGGCGATCGCGGAGCTCGGCGGCGGCGTCTCGAAGGAGCGCCGCGCAACGCTCGAAGGGCTCACTGTCGAGATTGCGAAGGCCGACCAGCGCGCGGAGAAGGCCAAGGAGTCGCTGGACGAGGCCCGCCAGCTGCGCAAGCAGCTCGGGGCCGAACTGAAGAAGATGGAGCGCGACCTCCAGGCCGCCGAGAAGCAGAGGCAGGAGGCCATCGCGGAACGCGACCGCCTTGCCAAACAGCTCGAGGGCTCCAGGAAGGAACTCGACGGCTGGCGCCAGAACGCGGCGCGCACGGACAAGGACGTGGCCGACCTCCAGCGGTTGGCCGCCCTCAAGGGGAAGGACCTGCAAGACGCGCAGAAGGAGCGCCACGAGGTCGAGCTCGAACTCGACCGGCTGGGCGAGCGCCTCGGCCAAGGGGAACTGCTCCTCAAGGAACTCGATGAGAAGGTCAAGAGCCAGGAGCTCCAGGCCGCCGATGCCGAGTTCCAAATCGCGGAGATCAAGAACGCCACCTCAGGCGCCAAAGGCACACTCGAACGGCTCCAGAAACGCCTGGGCGAACTCAAGCGCGAAGAGAAGGAACTTGCCGAGGACCAGGTCCGCGCCGAGCGCGAGGTCACGGAGCTCGGGCGCCAGTTCGGCGAGATGCGGGCGGAGGCCGAAGCCCAGCTTGGGATCGAACGCGGTTACATGGGGTCCGTGAACGACATCCGCGCGGCCACGCGCAAGGGCGACCTCAAGGGTATCCGCGGCACGGTCGCGGAGCTTGCCAAGGTCGACTCGAAGTACGAGCGCGCCCTCGAGACGGCCGCCGGGTCCAGGATGCAGGCGCTCGTCGTGGACGACGACGGCGCCGCTGCCGCCGCGATCAACCACCTCAAGAAGACGAAGTCGGGGCGCGCGATCTTCTTGCCCCTCAACAAGCTGCGCGTCACGCGCCCCCAGGGGAAGGCGCTCATGGTCGCCAAGGACAGCGACGTCTTGGGCTTTGCCATCGACCTCGTGAAATTCGACGAGCGGTACGAGGCGGCGATGACGTTTACCTTCGGCGAGACGCTTGTCGTGAAGAACCTCGACGCGGCGCGCCGCCTCATGGGGGGCGTGCGCCTCGTGACGCTCGAAGGCGACCTCGTGGAAGCCGTGGGCGCCATGGTCGGCGGGACGCCGCTCCAGAGCAGCGTGAAGTTCGGGACGTCCGGCGCCTCCCCCATCGACCAGGTGCGCGCACGCCTCGACGAGGCCCGCGAGCGGTCGAACAAGCTCTCTGAAGGGCTCAAGAACTGCCGCTCCGAACTCATCAAGGTCGAGGACGAGCTCAGGCAAGCAGGCGGCACGACGGGCGACGCCCGCTCGAAGCTCTCCACGCTCGATGGCACGCGCGTCTCGGCGCAGAAGATCCTCTCCGGCCTCAAGGCCGAGCGCGACGCGAAGGCCAAAGCCTTGGCGGCCGACGCGAAGCGCCGGGGGGAGCTCGAGAAGGCCCTCAAAGAGATCTCGGGGACGCTCGACGCCCTTGACAAGCAGCGCGACGAGGCCGCCAGGAAGGCCGTCAAGGCGGCGCCAAAGGAGGTCGCCCTCAAGATCCACACCTCGGAGAAGGACGTGACCGACTTCTCGCAGGGCGCGACGGAGGCGAGGGGCCGCGCGGACACGCTCGAGACGCAGGTCGGCGTGTTGAAGGACGGGCTTGCAAAGGCCGGCGACGAGGCTCGCCGGATGGACGAGAAGGCCAAGGCCGCCTTGAAGGAGATCGAGGACGCCGCCAGCCAGTCCGAGGGGTGGCGGGAGGAGCGCGAAGCGCTCATGGCCGTTGACAAGAGCTCGCTTGCCAAGCTCGAGGCGGCGCAAAGCAAGCGCGACCGCCTCTACAAAGAGAAGACCGACCTCGCCAAAGACGGCGAGGGCCTCGAGGTCAAGGTCGACACGACCCAGGAGCTCATCGCAAGGCTCCAGGACGACATCCGCACGGGCGATACGAGGCTCATACAGGCCGAGGAGAACCTCAAGACGCTCGAGGTCAAGGTCAAGCTCCCCCTGCCGCCGCGCGACGAGGTGGCCTCGACCGTGGCCGCCTGCGAGAAGAAGATGAACGCGATGGGCGGCGTCAACCTCCGCGCGCTCACGGACTTCGACGGGGAGGTCGGGAGGCGCGACGCGATGGAGAGCGAGCTCAAGGACCTGCGGGACCAGATGGAGGCGCTCGCCCAGACCGTCGAGGAGCTCAACAAGAAGAAGAAGTTCGGCCTGTTCAAGGTCTTCGACGCGATCAATGTGAACTTCAAGGAGATCTATGCGGAACTCTCGCAAGGGGGCTCGGCCGAGCTCATCCTCGAGAACCCCGAGGAGCCCTTCCAGGGCGGCCTTGCGGTGCGCGCCCAGCCGAAGGGCAAGAAGGTGCTGCGCATCGAGTCGCTCTCGGGCGGGGAAAAGTCGCTGACTGCGCTCTCGCTGATCTTCTCGATCCAGCAGTTCCAGCCGTCGCCCTTCTACCTGCTCGACGAAGTCGACATGTTCCTCGATGCCGTGAACGCGGAGAGTGTCG
>JBGPNV010000029.1:0-16824 GCA_041487695.1 Thermoplasmata archaeon
CTGCTTCTCGAGGCCGTAGGCATCCTTCGTCTGGAACATGATCGCCGTGTCCTCCCCGATCGCGGCCATGTCGGCCTTGTACTGCGACGCGCGCTCATAGTTGGACTTCTTCGGCGTGAAGGGCATGAGCGCGGTGCCGCCCGGCGAGAGCCGGTACGTCGCGAAGTCCCGGCCGCTCTTCTTCATCCCGAGGGCCTTCTGGAAGAAGGCGCCCGCCCGCTTCGAGTTGCGCGACGAAATCGTGACAAAATCGAGCCCGGTGATCCCCGCGCGCTTCGAGCTCTTCTTGCCCTCGGCCGTGAGGAAGAGGCCGTTGCCGTCCTGGTCGTAGACCGTGGCCATCGTGTAGCCTTCGCCCTCCGACCAGGTGTCGACCTTGACGCCCTTGCGCCGAAGGGCAGCGACCGTCGCGTCGAAGTTGTCCGTGCTGAACCCGAGGCCGGTCGTGACCCCCACCTTCTTCTTGGCTTCCTTGGCCGAGAGCCCCCACGCCTTCGGCGTCCAGAGGTTAAGGAGTGCGTCTTTCCCGCCCTTTCGGACGGCGAGTTCGATGTACCCCCATTCCGGCATGCCGCCGACGACCTTGAGCCCGAGCTTCTTGGTGTAGAAGTCCCGCGCGCGCTTGTGATTGCTGACGAAGATTCCGACGCTTGCAAGCTTGTCAACCTTGGGCATATGATTCCGCTCCTTGAAGATAGGGAACCCGTGAAGCCTCGGGCCGTACATCAACGTATGGTTCGCCGGCGGAAAGGCGCGCCGTCGTGCGCCGCTGCAGGGGGCGACAAATTGAACGGCCGGGAGGCCCTGGGTTTTGTCATGCTCTCGTTCCAGTACGAGGTGGGCCCCGGCCGCAACTTCGCGTACCTCATCGGCGACCCGCGAGCGGGGAAGGGCGCGGTCATCGACCCGGCCGACAGCTTCCCCATGCTTGAGGCAGAGGCGGTGAAGCACGGGCTTGCCATCGAGTACGTGTTCAACACGCACTCGCACCCAGACCACACGGCGGGCAACCACTACTTCCACCAGCGGGGTGCGAAGGTCGTGGCCCACGAGACGGCGCCCGGACACCACGACCGGCCGGTCAAGGACGGTGAGGTGGTCCAGGTGGGCGACGTGGCGGTTAAGGTGCTGCACACGCCCGGCCACCGGTTCGACTCGGTGTGCCTGATCGCGGGGCCCAACCTCTACTCCGGCGACACGCTCTTCATTGGGGAATGTGGGCGCACGGACCTCATGGGCAGCAACCCGAAGCAGATGCACCACACGCTGCTCGTGCTGCTTCGAGACCTCCCGGACGACCTCGTCGTAATGCCAGGGCACAACTACGGGCCGGTGCCCTCGCGGACGCTCGGCGAAGAGAAGCGGCTGAACTACACGCTCCAGCCGCGCACGCTCGAGGAGTTCCTCGCGTTCATGGCGGCCCCTTGAGGGCCCGGGCCTTCAAGTGACGTCAAATGGGTCCCTCGCGCCGTACGGACTGCCCGAAGAGAGCGCACTCACGGCCCGGGAGCGGCAAAAGGCGCCCCGGACCGTCGGGAGCAGGGCGCAGGACTTGCGGGATTCCCCTTAGTCGCCCTCGGCCGGCGCCTCGCGCCTGCCGCGGGGTGCCTGGCGCAGGGAAGGGAACACGAGGGTGCGGCGGAGCGCGAGGGCCGCGCAGGCAAACGAAACGAGGGAAGCCACGCACAGGAGGCAGACCACGTGGAGGACAAGGACCTCGACGGCCGTAAGGTACGCGCCAAAGGCAAGGCCGGCGACGGTGGCAGCCGTAAGCAGGGGCGGCGCCTCCCGCCCAAGGCCGTGCCGCGGGTCGACCAACCGTGCGGTGGAAAGGGTCGCCACGGCAAGGAACCCGACCATTCCGATGAGCGCCACGGGGACGCCGAGCCACACGCTGTAGTCCGAGCGGTTGACCGTGTTGCAGGAGAGCCAGTCGCCGACCGAACAAAACGCCGCGTCGGCGATGGAGAAGTGGTTGAGGACGAGGACGCCCCCCACGACGAACCCGACGAAGCTCGACGCGATCGCGAGGCGCAGGCCGAGGTATTCTTCGGGCCCAAGCGCGGCTTTTCGCGAGATCGCGTTCACCCCCCGACGAGGGCGCCCAGCTGCACCTCTAGGTCCGCCGCGCTCATTTCGCCGGGCACGGTGCGCGCAAGGGTCCCGTTGAGGGCGATGAACGCGAAGGTCGGCGTGCCTTGGATGTGGTAGAGGTCGCGCGCCTTGGTCTGCAGGTCGAGGCCGTAGGTCCAGCCGTGCCCGAATTCGGTCGCGAAAGCCGAAACGGTGGCGAGGGTGGGGTCGGTGAACCCGGGGAGCCGGATCGCCACGGTGACGAAGTGCACGCGTGTGCCGAACGCGGCGTAGGCCGTCTCGAGCGTGGGGCCCATCGCGCGGCAGTGGGAGCAGTCCGGGTGCATGAATTCGGCAAGGACGGGCAGGCGTCCCCGGTCGGAGGCAAGGGTGTAGGTCGACGCCGCCGTTGTCGTGATGGAGAAGTCCGGCGCGGCCTGGGGGCCGGTGGCCGCGGGCGCCGCGTTGATGAGGGGGACAAGCGCGAGGGCCACGGTGGCAAGGGCGAAGGCCGCGCCGATCGCGCGGGGCTCGCTTTGCCGCGGGGGCAAGGAGAAGCGCCGTTTGAGCCTGCCAAGGGGCCCTGCCCTCCGGGGCCGCCCCTTCCCTCCGTGCCGTTGAGGGCCCATGGTGGGGTAACCTTAGGGCCATGCATCGACGATAAACGTCTTGGGTTGACGGTAAAGACCGCGGGGGTGCGAGCCGGGGGCGGGGCCGCGCGCCCGCTCAAAGGAGGAGCACGGCCGCGGCGATGGCGGTTGTCCACCGGCCGTCCTCGCCGACCTCGGCCACGATCGTCTCATTGCGGGTCGTCACAATCTTGTCCGAGATGCGCCACTCATTCTTGTTCTCGTCCCACTTCGGCGCGTTCTCCTCGACGAGCCCGAGGGTCGATGCGAGCATGAAGGCGGCGAGGTCCTCGGCGTAGTCGCCACACTTCTGCTCGGTCATCCCGTAGGCGTGGTGCTCCGAGAGGTAGCCGTACTGCGAGGATTCCGTCGGGATGGCGCAGCCGATCGAAGAGCCCACGAGCCGGTGGGGTTCGTTCGACGAGGTCTCCGCGAGCACGACAAAGGCGACCTGGCCCGGCTTCAGCTGCTTGGCGCCTTCCTCCTTGGCGATGACCTTGCAGAAGGGGGGGAAAATCGAGGAGACGCGGACGATGTTGAGCGCTGCGATCCCCGCGCTGCGGAGGCCCAGCTCGAAGGACGTGAGCTTCTCGGCGTGCCGCCCGATTCCCTTCGTGAAGAAAATTTCCTTGGCGACATAGGACGCGTTGTCCATGGGGCCGGAGATCGGTGGACTCGGCTCTTAAACGTATTCCTCGCGGTGATTCTGGCGCGCGAATTCGTGTGAGGAGGCAACGGGTCTCTCCGCGCGCGACAAGCCCCAAGCCGCCGACCGCGCCTTCAGGGACGTTCGAGGAGGGGGAGGTGGGCCGAGGAGGATTTGAACCTCCGACCTGCGGCTTGTAAGACCGCCGTCATAGGCCACTAGACCATCGGCCCTTCCGAGGGTTTGAGGCAGCGCGCGATGATGGCGCGGAGTATTCAAACCCGACGGCGCGGCCGCGGGCGCTCACCGGCCGCGGCGGGGGCCGCGCCGCCCGCGGGCCCCACGTGTGCGCGGGCCGCGAGACTCGTGGCCACGCCGCCTGCGTTCTCGCAGCCCGAGGGCGCCGGCGGCGGCGAGGACCGCGAAGAGCGCGCCGACAAGCAGGAGCCCCTCGCGGCTGAACCCCACTGGCGCTGCCGCTCTCGGTTCACCGAGGGTGATTTTCTCGACCTTGTCGGAGGTCGCGTTAAGCGCCGTCTCCGTCACAAGCCCAAGGCCTTCGATCCGCACGTGGTGGGGGGTCATGTTCACGCGCGTGCCGTTGCCGTACTCCCGGAATTCTTCGAGGGTCGCAGTGAGTTCGCCCGTCGCGTTCGTAAGGCCGCTGAAGACGGCGGCACCATCGGAGGCCGTGATGTTCACCACCGCGCGGCGCACGGGCGCGCCGCTTGGGTCTACGATGAGGAGCCCAACCTCGTGGAAGACGCGAGTCCCGGTCATATGGGCGCCGTACGAGTTGTTTTCAAGGAAGAAGTTCGAGACATGCAATTCGATGCCGAGGCCTGCCCCCGCAAACACGTTGTCGACGGCTTCGCCGACCGCGGTTCCCGACGGGGGCTCCTGGACGCGCACGCCAAGCGCATTGTCCGTGAAGCGGTTGCCCACAAGTTCGACGGCCGACCGCGTCGCGTTCACGGCGAGCGAGGAGCCGTAGAACGTCGAGTTCGACACGCGGACCTGCGAATCCTGCGCGCGCACGCCCGTGCCGAGGGCAAGGAACTCGCAGCCTTCGACGGAGCCCGTTGTGCCCTGGGCCGCGTCGAGCCCGACCTCCCCTCCCCCGATCTTGCAGCCCACGATGTCGAGCACGGCGCCGACGGCCCCAACCCCGAAGAGCGTGCTGTCAAGGACGGTGAGGTTGCGCACGACCGGCGAGGCGTCGGCGACCTTGAGCCCGAAGTTCGTCGAGTTGCGGATCAAGATGTCCTCGAGGACCGGGGAGGCCCCCGGCAGCACGGACACGGCGACGGCATTCGAGTCGAAGGTCGTCCGCCGGACCACGGGAGCGCCCGAGCGCAGGAAGAGCCCGTAGTACCGGTTGTGGTGGATGTGGGAATCCTCGATGAGGGCGTCGCTCCCCGTGATTTCGAGCCCCCCAAGACCGACATCGCCTCGCATGTCCGAGATGTCCGCGCGGCGCGCCTCCAGGTGGCCGCTCACGAGGAAGTTGTAGTGGAGCCCCGAGACGTTCGAGCGCAGGACCGCGTCTTCGAGGATGAGCGATCCGCCCGCCTGCACCGTGAGGGTGATCGAGCCCTCAGCGGTAAGGTCGAAGAGAATTGTCGAGTTGCGGACGGTGAGGACCCCGCCCTGCGCGACCGTTATGGGGCCTTTGGCCACGTACGTTTCGTTGACGAGGGGGGTCGGCGCGTCGATCCGCCATTCCGTGGCTGCGGCCGCGCCCGGGGGCGCGGCAAGAGCAAGGGCAAGCGGCACGGCGAGCGCGCCGGCAAGCCATGCGGCCCCTAACCGGCGCAACCGCGGTTCGCTCTGCACGTCTTCCGCCGAGGCCCGCCAGCCGTATTTACCCCTATCGCGCGCAGGTGCCGCGCGGTGGCCACCGAACGTTTAATGCGCGCACCGGGCCCATCACGCCCCCGATGGGCGAACGGAAAGCTCGCGCCCTGCAGGGCGTGACCGCGCTCTCGCACCTCGGGATTGCGGTCAAGTCGATTGAGTCGACCCTCTCGTTCTACGAGAGGGTCTTGGGGCTCTCCTGCGAGCACGTCGAGGAGGTCGCCAGCCAGAAGGTGCGCGCGGCGTTCTTGCCGGTCGGTGGGACGCGGCTCGAGCTCCTCGAGCCAACGGGCCCGGCCTCCTCGGTCGCCAGGTTCCTCGCGAAGCGCGGCGAGGGCCTGCACCACGTCGCCTTTGAAGTCGAGGACGCGGCCGGGGCCCTCGAGGGGGCGAAAGGCCAGGGCGTGAAGCTCGTCGACGCCTCGCCGCGGGCCGGGGCCCGGGGCTGCCTTGTAGGTTTCCTGCACCCGGCGTCGTGCCACGGCGTGCTCGTCGAGTTCGTCGAGGAGCCCTGAGAGCGGGGCGCGACCGATCAGAACGACTTCTCGGCGCGCCGGCCGAGGTACCAGATCGCGCCGACGAGCACGATCGCGGCGCCCGCGCCACCCACGAGGTAGGGCACGAGCTTGGGGTCGACGGGCCCGTTCCTCGCCCAAGGCATCTTGGCGGCGAAGTGGTACTTCACGGGCCCCTCGGAGGCCGTGAGGACGGGTCGGTCCTTGTTGTCGACCACGATGTAGAGGGTGCCGGACTTGAGGGCGGTAACCTCGCAGTGCTTGGAGGCGCTCAGATTGATCTCCGAGCAGCGCGTGTCGAGGGAGTTCGGCGGCAGCGTCGCGGTGTCCTTGTCCTTGTAGGTGAGGAAGTTGGGCACATCGAACATGAGGAGGTCGACCCGCTTCCCCTCAAGCGAGGACTCGACTTGCACGTCGACGAAGAATTTCTCGTTCGCCTTCACCTCGATGGAGTAGGCGGCCCAGCAGCCCTTCTTGACCGCCGTGATGTTCCCCGCACCGATGTCCCGGCTCGTGTCAAACTCGCCGGCTTCCTTGTCGGAAGGCGACGAGGTCGTTTGGCGCAGGAAGGGCGAGGTGTC
Organism: Thermoplasmata archaeon; assembly: GCA_041487695.1. GTDB lineage: Archaea > Thermoplasmatota > DTKX01 > DTKX01 > DATEUP01 > DATEUP01. The sequence goes on from JBGPNV010000029.1 coordinate 6,302, forward strand.
GAAGATCTGGTTGCAGTAGCCGGGGTTGTCCTTGACCTGGACCGTCACGCTGGCCTCGGATTCCTTGCCCTTGTTGTCCGTCACGCAGAGGGTGACCGTGTACTGCCCGGGGCTCTGGTAGAGGTAGGAGACGTCCCGGCGGAAGTCGTCCGCGCAGGAGACGCCGTCGGTCGCGTCGAAGTCCCAGCCGTAGCGCAATTCGAATTCGTCGGTCGACTGGTTCGCCGAGAAGCGGAGGGTGTCGCCGAGCCAGACCGTGTCGGCGGAGGCCCAGATGCGGGCGATCGGCGGCTCGTTGATGAGTTCCGTGCGGACGAGGACCGTGCAGGCGTCGGTCGCAAGGCCGTCGCTCACGATGAGCTGGGCGGGGTAACCGTCGGGCTTGGGGACCGTGTAGACGTGGGTCGCCACACCCGAGACGATGTAGCCGGTGTCCGCGCCGTCGCCGAATTTCCAGCGGAAGAGCAGGGTGTCATTGTCTGGGTCCTTCGAAAGGGACCCGTCGAAGGTCACGTTGCGCGAGGTCTCCGTCGGGATCGCCGGCGGGCAGACCGCGAGGGGCTTCTCGTTCACGACGATGTACCGGGTGGTCGTGGACTGCGAGATCCCGTCGCTTGCCGTGAACCGGACGGGGTACAGCCCACGCACGTCATAGCGGTGGGTGGCGACCGGCGAATTCGACTCGCACGGGTTGGCATCCGTGCAGAAGGGGTCCCCAAAATCCCAGTGCCAGCTCTTGATCGGGAAGCCATCAGGGTCTACGGTTCCCACGGCGGAGAAGGGGACGACCGACCCCTTGTTGACGCGTTCTTGGAAGACGACCGTGAGGGCGGGCGGGCGGTTGTTGTCGATGTGTGCGACAAGCGTGGAGGTCACGGGGTCCGTCCCGTCGAAGCCCGTGAGGTTCACGTTGTACGTCCCGTTGAAGGCGAAGGTGTGGGTGGCGTTCTCGCTCGTGTTGATGGCCGAGCCATCGCCCCAATCCCAAAGGAGGGAGACATTCACCCTGCCGTTGTCCAGGTCGTCGTAGATGGCGGAGAAGTTGTAGGGGACGCCCGCAAAGCCCTGGAAGGACCCCACGTAGGGGTTGGCGTCGACCATCACGGTGGCCGAGACGCTCGGCGGGATGTTCTTGTAGGCGACGAAGATCGTAATCGTCTTCTCATCGGTGAACCCGAGCGGGTTCGTCACGTTGAGCGTGATCGTGTAGTACCCTTGGTCCCGGAAGGGGTGCGTGGTGAACTCGTCGCAGCCGCCGTACCTCGGGGTCGAGTTGTCGCCAAATGTCCACTTGCAGAAGAGCGAGGCGAGGTTGGACACGGGGTCGGTGGAGCCCGCGGCGGAGAAGACCACGGGCAGGCCGGTCCAGTAGGTCTCGCTGTTGTCGGGCTTCGTGAGGTCGGCCGTCGGCGAGGGGTTGATCCACGGCAGCGTGATCTTGGACTGGTAGATGTAGCCCGCGTAGGCGCGCGCGATGACGCGGCTGTTTTCCGGGACGGAGTCCGAGCGCCAGACGCGCAGGTAGACGCGGGCGTCGGTCATGTTGAAGGTGCCGCTGATGGGGTCCGTGGGGACGGAGCCGTCGAGGTTCACGAACTCGGGCTCAAGGGTCTTGGTGGTTGTGTAGGAGGGGTAGGTGATGATCGTGTCATTGAAGCCGTCGTGGTCGAGGTCGATGTCGACTTCGAAGTTGAAGATCTTGGCCGACTCGTTGCCGGAGTTGATCGTGAGGTTCAGGCTGTTCGGGAGAGCGGGGTTGTAGGTGGAGTTCAGGATTTTCCAAGCGAGGCCGACGCCGGGGTAGTGGAAGATTGCGGCGAAGTCGGGCCCGCCGGCCTGGATCCCTGCCCAGCCTGCGGGAATCTGCTGGGTGAGCTGGTCGAAGTCGAGGAAGTACGGGTCGCGGACCTGGGGGGTAGGGAGGAGCGAGCCGGAGTTGAGGCGCAGGACGACGGGGCGGTCTGCGTAGGCCGTGGGGACGGGCCCGCCTGCGCTGGGGGAGTCGGAGAGCGGGTGAGGCGCGGCGGCGGCGGGGGCCGCAAGGAGGGCGGCAAGGGAGGACGAGACCATGAGGCCGACCACAAACGCGCTTTTGAGAGACCGCAAAGCAAACCACCCAAGCATGGCAAGGATACTGGATGTCCTCCGGATTGAGGGGGACTTTAGGTAAAATGAAAGGTTCCTTATTTATACGTATCCGGCAGCGGACACTTCTCTGGCAACAGGAAGAGGGTCGGACAGTTCTTGGAGGATATTTTGGCAGAAAATAAAAGTCGGGGAGGAGAGCCGCGCCCCAAGTTTGGGGTGCTGCTGGCGAGGGAGCGCAGGCGTCCGCGATCCTACGGCCAGAGCACATTTTGGGGTTGATAAGGCTTAAATGGGGGTGCCATGATCGCCGCCTCCCGCGCCCCGGGAAAGGGACTTCCGCATGCCCATGAAACTGTCGCGTTTCGAGAAGGCCAGGATCATTGGAGCCCGCGCGCTCCAGATTTCCATGGGGGCGCCGATCATGGTTGAGACGCCGGCGGACCTCTACGACCCGATCCGGATCTCCGAGATGGAGTATGCCGAGGACGCGATCCCGATCACGGTGAAGCGCGCGCAAGAGATTGACTTCAAGTGGGACTAGAGGAACCGGGCCTCGGGGCGCGTCGAGCGGGGGGAAGGGCGTATGGCGGAGACCGAGCTTCAGACGCTGAACTCCGAGGGCCTCCTGATTGCGGAGGACACGTACCTCACGGCAGGCGTGCAGATTGGCACGCAGCAGAAGTCCAAGGACATGCTGCCGTTCATTTTCAAGGTCCGCAGCGACGGGCTCTACATCCTTGACGTGAAGAAGACGGACGAGCGGATCCGCGGCGCGGCGAAGTTCATCGCAAGGTTCGACCCGCCGCAGGTGCTCGTCACAAGCGCGAGGCAGTACGGCCAGAAGCCGACGAGGCTCTTCGCGAAGCACACGGGGACGCGCTCGATCTCGGGCCGCTTTGTGCCGGGGATGCTCACGAACCCCCAGCTCAACCACTTCACGGAGCCCGATGTGCTGGTCGTGACCGACCCGACGGCGGACTTGCAGGCGCTCAGGGAGGCCGTGAACATCGGGATCCCGGTCATCGGCCTTTGCGATGCGAACAACGAGCACAAGTACGTCGACTATGTGATCCCCTGCAACAACAAAGGGAGGCGCGCGCTCGCGGTGGTGTACTGGCTGCTGGCGCGCGAAGTGGTGAAGGCGCGCGGCACGATCAAGGAAGACAGCGAGTTCACGCCGACGGTGGACGAGTTCGAGGCGACGCTTTAGGCGCGCCCCGGGGATGCCGCCCGGCAAGCCTACAAAAGGCCCAACGGGATTCACCTGAGACGTGGTGCGCCCTCCGGCGGTGGCGGGGCAGTTCTACGACGCCTCCGAGAAGGGCGTCGTGCGCCAGATCGAGGCGGCCTACCGCCACAAGGTGGGCCCGGGCGAGCTGCCGCAAAAGCCCGCGCGGTGGAAGGCGGGCAGACCTTGGGCCTACATCGTGCCGCACGCGGGCTATGCGTTTTCGGGGCCGGTGGCTGCGCATGCCTTCCTTGACATTGCGAAGCGGGGCATGCCGGAGACCGTCGTGATCCTCGGCCCCTCGCACCACCAGATCCTGCACCCCGTGTCGGTTGGGACGGAAGACTGGCGCCTCCCTCAGGCGGTGGCCAAGGTCGACGTGGACCTCGCCAAGCAGTTTGTCGGGGGGGGGATCGCGCACTGCGACGAGGACTTCAGGTTGGAGCACTCGCTCGAGGTCGAGGTGCCCTTCCTCCAGCACCTCGCGCCGACCACGAAGATCGTGCCCATCATCATGCTCGACCAGACCCTCGGGGCGGCAAGGGCGGTCGGCGAGAGGCTTGCGGCCGTTATGGAGAGGAACCCTGACAAGTCGCTCGGCGTCCTCGCGTCGACCGACTTCACGCACTACGAGTCGGCGAAGCGGGCGGCCGCGCAGGATGCCTTCGCGCTTGCGGCGATCGCCAAGGGCTCGGCGGCAGAACTTGACAGGCAAGTGCGTGGCCGGGACATTTCGATGTGCGGGCCGGGGCCGACGATGGCGCTCCTCGAGGCGTTCAGGCCGGCGGAGACGACGCTCCTCAAGTACGCAAACTCCGCGGACGCGGACTTCATGAAGGACCGGGCGGAGGTCGTGGCCTACGCGGCGGTCCGCGTCGCGTGAAGGCCGGCCTCACCAGTGGCGGGCGATCCGCAGCGGCTCTTCGTCCTGCCACCGCGTGCCCACAGGGACCGCGGCGGCGGTGAGCCCGAGGTTGGCGGCCTGCGCGCGCTTGAGGTAGCCGTGGAATTCGCGCAGGTGGGACGAGCGCTCGCGACGGCCCTCGCCGAGGGCCTCGAGGAGGCCGAGGAGCTTCACCACGTCTTTCTCGTTGAGGAAGCCCGTGAAGGTTGACTCGGCAGGGGAGAGCCACACGGGGAGGCTGTCGAACAGCTTGGCCATGAACGCGTCGATCGCGTAGCTCTCGTTCGAGAGGTCGCCGAAGAAGTCCCAGAGGGTGCCCCCGGCGTCGAGCGCGCCCTGGTCCGGCTCGGGGAAGAGGGCGGTCCAACCGGGGGGCGGGGGGTCCACGATCGTGAGGTCGAGGAGGAGGCGGTACGCATCGAAGCACCAGGCGGAATTGCCTGCGTAGTGGAACACGCCGCGCACCGCGTCCATTCGCCAGTGGGCGGGGTAGGGCCCCTCGCCCAGGTAGTCGATCGAGCGGCTCCGGATCTGCTCGACGAGGCGTTTGGCGCGCACTTCCGCGTCCTTCTCAAGTTCCTCCGAGGAGAACGGGAAGTCCACGAGGAGTGCGGCGAGCGCCTCGACATGCCCTTGGAAGAGGGCGTCCTGGAGCGCGCCGGCAAGGCGCGTTTCAAGCAGGGTGCCGCGGAAGGGAAGGAGGATCCAGGCGCGTTCCGGCTCGGTCAAGGGCGACCCTAAGCGGCCCGGCAGTAGATCAAGACTAAGGCGGGCGGGCGGCCGTTCAGCCTCCGAGGAAGATGCGGAGCTGGTCCTCGATCATCGTCCAGCTGGCGATCATCGGCTTGCGGGTGACGAACACGGTGATGTCCTCGCCGGCGACCTCGTAGGACCCGGTGATGAGCCCGGAGAACTCGCCGTGGGTCGCGTCGCCCTCCATCGTGACGCCGCGGGACGCGGCGGCGGCGCGGGCTTGGGCGAGCTTCTCGGCGGGGTTGCCTTTGAGCGTGAAGTGGAATTCCATGGCGACCCGTTCTCCGGAACGTTCGAAGGGAGCCTTCGCCTCATAAGGTGCCTGGGATGGGGCGCCGCCTTCAGGGGCGCGCGTCGTAGGCCAGGGGAATGGCGACGCGCTGGTTGAAGGCGTCGAGGCTGCCGGGCACGCCGATGTCGAACCCGTCCTTGATGATGGGGCCGAGGGCGCGAAGGAGGGCTTCGATGTCCTTGTCGGTCTTGGCAAGCTCGCCGAGCGAGACGGGCTTCTTCCCTTCGGGGAACTCGAAGATGCGGACGAGGCGCCCGCCTTTGAGGAAAAGGGAATTGCGCGACGCGCCCATGGCGCGGGCAATCTTGCGGCCCCCGTCGGCGTTGTTGAGCAGTCGTTCGAATTCGGCTTCCTTCCCGGGCTTGGCTTCGAAGGTAAAGCAGACGAGCATAGGGGCCGAGATCCGCCGGCCCCTATTTTGAACCGGCGCTGGGGGCCGGCCCCTGGGGGCTCCGGCAAACGCATAAGGGCCGCTCCCGCTCGCCCCTCGTGGGCAAGCGGTGAAGGTCGTTTTCCTCCAAGACCTGAATGAGGCGACCGTCCGCTACTTCAAGGAGCGGTGCCTCGGCGACGAACTCGTCTTCCCCCAGACGGAGGACGAAGGGGAGCTCGCGAAGGCCGCGGAGGGCGCCGACGTGCTCGTCGGCTACCGGCTCCCGAAGGCTGTCCTTGACAAGGCGCCCGACCTCAAGGTCTTCCTCACGGGCGCGGCGGGTGTGGACCGCACGGTGTGGGAGAACCTGAAGGGCCGACCGGGGGTCGCGGTCGGCAACTCGCATGCGAACGCGCTCGACGTTGCGGAGCACGCGCTTGCCCTCGCACTCGACGCCGCGAAACTCGTTTCGAAGGGGGACAGGGACCTCCGCCGGGGGGACTGGACGCTGCGCTACGATGACGTGCCGGGCGTCCTCATGAGCCACAAGACCGGCGTGATCGTTGGCTACGGGGCGATCGGCCGCACGCTGGCGGCGCTCCTGCGGGGGTTCAAGATGAACCTCATCGGCGTGCGCTCGAGCCGCGACGCGGCGGGTCGCGACGGGGAGGGCGTCCAAGTGGTGGGGCCCCAGGACCTCGACGGTGCGCTCTCGCAGGCGGACTTCGTCTTCGTGTTTGTCCCTCTCACGCCGAAGACGAAGGGGCTCCTGGGGACCAAGCAACTCGCCGTCTTGAAGCGCACGGCGGTGCTGGTGAATGTCTCAAGGGGCCCGGTTGTGGAAGAGGGCGCGCTCTTCGACGCGCTGAAGGCGCGGCGGATCGGCGCGGCGGGGATCGACGTGTGGTATGTGTACCCGAAGGACAGGGCGTCCTCCAAGGCGACGAAGCCGGGCCACTTCGCCTTTGAGGAGCTTGACAACATCGTGCTCTCGCCGCACCGGGCGTCCTACACGGAGCGGATGCACAGGGAGCAGTGGGACGACGTGGTGGAGAACATCCAGCGGGTGGCGCGGGGCGAGTCGGTGAAGTACAAGGTGGACCTCGAGGCGGGGTACTGAGGCGCTTTAGGTTGGCCCCTCACTCCGCCTTCCCCACGAGGAACCCCTCTTTGCGCCACTCGGAGGCGATCTGGTCGAGGCCCTCGCGGTAGGTTGGGAACTTGGGCGCCCATCCGAAGGCCTCCCGGAAGGGGCCGTTCGACGTGCGCATGGGGATCGTGAAGAACTCCGTCGTGTACCGGCCGACCCCGAGGCGGGCGAGGGCCGCGGAGATGTGGCCAGGCGGAGGCGCGCCAATCTTTGCGGCAAAGGTGGAGAGGAAGTCACGGACGGGCGCCGGCTCGTTGTCGACCACGTGGAACACGCCCGAGCGCGGGTGGAGCGCGGCCGAGACGGTGGCCGCGGCCGCGTCGTCGGAGTGGATGACGGCAAGGGTGCTTGCGCCCGTGCCGATCACGGGCATCTTGCGGTTGGCGAGGCGCTCGCCCATGTAGCGCGTGTGCCAGGTATCCGGGGAATAGAAGTTCCCGAAGCGGAGCGTCGTGGCGATGAGGCTGCCGTCGGCGGCCATCGCCTTGGCGAGGTGCTCGGCCTCCGCCATCGCCGCGTTGACCGGGTCGTCCGCGATCGGCGCGCTCTCGTCGTACGGGGAGCCGTCTGCGGGCCTCGAGGCCCAGACGATGCCTTCCTGCAAGAACACCTTGGCCCCGATGCGCGAGGCGGCGGCAAGCAGCGCCTTGGTCCCGTCGACCCGCAGCGCGTTGGTCTCCTCAAAGTCCGCGGGGCGGGTGCGCGCCGATCGCGGAATCGCGGTGGCCGCGCGGATGATGACCTCGCACCCTTCCGCGGCCTTCGCCATGGCCGCCGAGTCGAAGGCGTCCCCCCGCGCGGGCGTGCCTCCGGCGCCCCGCACCGTCAGGTCGCCCTCGTCGCTGCGCGTGAGGCCGACGACCGCGTGGCCAAGCGCGGCAAAGTCCCGCACAAGCCGGCGCCCCAGGACGCCCGTGGAACCCTGGATGAAGACCTTCAAGGGCCGCCCCCCGCGGCCATGCGTGCGGCCCTATTTGACGCGATCCCTGAAAGGGGCAAAGGCGGGGCCCCCCGCCCGTGAATCGACGCGGGGAGGCCCCCTTCACAAGGCTTATCCCCGCGTTTCGCTTTCCGCAACCTCCTTACGAATTGCGAACCGCAGGGGTGAGACGATCGACAAGACGGACCTCAAGATCCTGCAGATCTTGCGGCGTGATGCGAGGACCCCCTTCGTCAATGTCGCCAAGCGCGTGGGGATGACCGAGGGCGCGATCCGCGCGCGGGTGAAGCGCCTCCGGGCCGAGGGGACGATCGAGCGCTTCACGGTCGTTTCCCGCACGGGGGGGATCCGAGCGATCGTGGGCGTGCGCGTGAAGCCGGGCGCCTCGAGCGACCGCGCGGCGGAGGCGATCCGCAAGGTCCCGGGCGTGGGGTCGGTCCTGGAGGTCACCGGCGAGGTCGACCTCTTCGCGTTCGTCGACGCGGAGGACACGCGGGGGCTGAACCGCGCGATCGACCAGATCCGGAGGATGAGCCCGGTGGTCGAGACGAAGTCCATGACGATCCTAAACGAGCACTAGGGGGAACGCGGATGGCGGCACACCGGCTGGAAGGCGCGATGGTCGCGCTCGTCACGCCTTTCGAGCGCGACGGGGCGGTCAACTGGAAGAGGCTGAAGGAGCTCGTGGGGTGGCACGAAGACGCCGGCACGGACTGGATCGTCGCCTGCGGCACGACGGGCGAGGCGGCCACGCTCACCCTCGAGGAGCACCGGAAAGTCACGGCGACGGTCGTCGGCGCGGTCACGAGAGCCAAGGTCATCGGGGGCTCGGGCAGCAACGACACGAGGCGGGCCGTCAAGCAGGTCAAGGAGGTCTGCGACCTTGGCGTCGACGCGGTCCTCAGCCTCTCCCCGTACTACAACAAGCCGACGCAGGACGGCTACGTCCTGCACTTCGAGGAGGTCGCGCGTGCCTCCGAGAAGCCGCTCATCGTCTACAACGTCCCGGGGCGCACGGGGGGCAACATCGAGGCGGCCACGCAGCTGCGGCTCGCGAAGGTCCCGAACATCGGCGCCGTGAAGGAAGCGAGCGGCAACCTCCCACAAATCATGAAAGTGCTCGCGGGCGCGCCGCGGGGGTTCAGTGTACTCTCGGGCGACGACGCGATCACGTTCCCCATGATGGCGATGGGCGCCAAGGGCGTGATCTCGGTCACGGCGAACCTCGTCCCCAAGCCGGTCGCGGAGATGGTCCACCTCTGCATGCAGGGGCGATGGCCGCAGGCGCGTGCGATTCACGAACGGCTCCTTGCGGTCCACGATGCGATGTTCATCGAGTCGAATCCGATTCCCGTAAAAGAAGCGATGAACCTCGCAGGGATGCGCGTGGGGCCGCTGCGGCTCCCGCTCACGCCGATGGCGGCGCCGAACCGCGAGAAGCTCCAGGCCGTCTTGCGGACGGCGGGCATCCTCAAGGGGGCCCACGAGTGATTGTGCGCCTCGCCGTGGCCGGCGGCCTCGGGCGCATGGGCCGCGAAATCGTGCTCCTCGCGATCGCCTCGCCGGACGCCTTCGACGTCGTGGCGGTGGGCGCGCCCCAGGGGAGCAAGGACGCTGGCAAGAGACTGGGGGCGCTCCTCCACCTCGAATCGGACGGGGAGGTCCTGCCTGAGAGGGCCTTCAAGGGGGCCCTGAAGAAGGGCGAGTTCGACGTCCTGGTCGATGTGACGGGAGCCGATTCGGCGGGGCCCTACCTGAAAGAGGCGGTGGCTGCGAGAACGCCCTTCGTGTCCGGGTCGACGGGGGTCCCCGACGCCGAGCTCAAGAAGGTCGCCGCCCTGGCAAAGCGCGCGGGCGTGCCGGGCGTGTGGACGGCGAACTTCTCCGTTGGCGTGAACGTTTGGTGGTCGGCCGTGTCGCGGGTCGCGCGGGCGCTGCCCGACTACGACGTGGAGATTGTCGAGGCGCACCATAACCAGAAGAAGGACGCGCCCTCGGGGACGGCACGGCGCGCGGCCGAGCTCATCCAGAAGGCCTCCGGCCCCAAGAAGCTCGTGCACGGCCGCGTGGGGATCACGGGACCGAGGGGCCGCGAGATCGGCATCCACGCGGTGCGCATGGGGGATGTCGTGGGGGAGCACACCGCGTACTTCTCCGGGAACGCCGAACGCATCGAGGTCACGCACCGCGCCCACTCGCGGATGGCCTTTGCCGCGGGCGCGCTTGCCGCCGTGCGGTGGGTCGCGCAGGCCAAGCAAGGCGGCCTCTTCACGATGGCCGATGTCCTCGGGATCGCCGCCGACTGAAGTCCCACGCTTGAGGAGGCCCCCACGTGCGCAAGGTCATGAAGTTCGGCGGCACGTCCGTGAAGGACGCGGCGCTGATGCGCCGCGTGGTCGAGCTCGTCTCGAAGGAGCGGGCGGACGGCCACGAGGTCGTGTGCGTGGCAAGCGCCGTGACGGGCGTGACAAACGCGCTCGTGAAAATGGTGACCCCGCCCCCGAAGGAAAAGGAGGTCGACGGCCACGTCGACAGGCTCGAGGCGCTCCACCACAAGATCGCGGCCGGGCTCTTCGCTGACGAGGCGCGCCGCAAGGCGGCGCTCGACGATGTGGACAGGCACCTTGCAAGGCTTCGCCGGATTCTCCAAGGCGTCGCCTACACGGAGGAGCTGACGCCGCGGACGCGCGACCTCGTGCTCTCGTTTGGCGAGCGCCTGTCGTGCACGCTCCTCACGCACGCGTTCCTCGAAAAGGGGACGCCGGCCGTCCTCCTGGAGTCCGACACGATCGGGA
>JBGPNV010000030.1:0-16408 GCA_041487695.1 Thermoplasmata archaeon
CCTCCATCTGCGCGACTACACGCCGCCCGAGGGCGAGCAGGTGTTCAGGCTGGGGACGCCGCTTGAGGGCGCCGACCGCGCCTCGGGGCTTCTCATCAAACTCCGCTCGTTCAAGTCTGCGCTGGGTCTCGAGGGCGCGCGGCCCCAAGGCGAACTTCCGCGCGCGGGCGACGTGCTCGCGAGGGTCGAGGCGTCCGTCGTGGCGCTCGAGATGTCGATCATCAGCGCGGCCGACGACAAGGCGAAGCTCGAGGCGGAGGTGAGCGAGCTCAAGGCGCGCGTGGAAGAACTGCGGCCCTTCGAGACAATCCCCGTCCCGCTCGCCCTCCTCGGGGGGTACGGCGCCCTCACCGTTTTCACAGGGACGCTGCGCCCCGGCTTCGAGCCGGCTCTGCGGGCCGTCGTCCGGCACCTCGAGGTCATCCGCGGCGAGGACCCGACGGGCGTGGCGGCGCTCTTTGTCGACAAGGAGAGCCGCGACCGCGCGGTGAAGGCGCTGCTCGACCACGGCTTCCAGGAGGTCCGCCTCCCGAAGGGCGAGATGGCCGCCTTCGAAGAAATGCAGGCGGCCGAGACGGCCCTCACCCAGTCGATCCAGCCGAAGCTCGAGGCCAAGTCGAAGGAGATCGACCGGCTCAAGGAGAAGCACGCGCCGTTTATCTTGGCCGCCGCCGAACTCCTCGAGATGGAGGTCGAACGCTGTGAGACGCCGCTGCGCGGCGCCCAGACGGTGAACACGTTCTTGCTCGAAGGCTTCGTCCCGGCCTTCCGGGTCGAGTCGGTCCACAAGCAGCTCACGGAGGCGACGGGCGGGCGCATCCACATCGAGCATGAGGAGGTCGCGCAGGTCAAAGGGCCCTCGCCTCACAAGGAGGGCGAGGGGCCCCTCGGCGACGAGCACGGGGGCGCCGACGCGCACGCGGACGGCCGCGCGCGCAGCGAGGTGCCGGTGGCGCTCGACAACCCCAAGGCGGCTTCGGCCTTCGAATTCCTCGTGCGGCTCATCTCGCTGCCGAAGTACAACGAAGTCGACCCGACGATGTTCATGTTCCTCGTCTTCCCCGTGTTCTTCGGCATCATGCTCGGGGACATCGGCTATGGGCTTGCCGTGCTCTTCCTGGGGCACTTGGCCACCCGCACGACGAGCCCGGACCTCGTCGCGGTGGGCAAGCTCCTCCGGATGGGGGGCATCATGTCGTTCCTGTTCGGGTTCCTCTTTGGGGAGTTTTTCGGGTTCGCAGTGTTCGGCTCGGAGCCAAGCGCCGTGAAGATCTGGGGGCACGACCTCTACGCGCCGGGGCTTGTCGGTCTCCTCGGGTTCGACGGATACTTCCCGATCTCGCGGCTGAACAGCGTGCCGTTCCTGCTCTCCGTGACGATCTGGATTGGCATCCTCCACATCTTCTTCGGGATGCTCGTGGGTTTCCGCAACCAACTGCGCGCCCACGGCCTTGGCCACGCGGTCTTCGCGAAGGGCTCGTGGATGCTCATCCTCGTGTCGGGCGTGCTCTGGGTGCGCGCGCTCACGGGCGTGATGTTCGGGGGCGGCGACATGGGGGCCGTCACGGGCGACCTGTCCTTCCTTGCGGGGATCGCCGTGTTCCTCGTCGGCGTCGTGCTCCTCCTCAAGGGCGAGGGCGGCGTGGGCGCCGTGGAGCTGCCATCGCTGCTTGGCAACATCCTCTCCTACTCGCGGCTCCTCGCGATCGGCCTCTCGGGCGTGGCAATCGCGCTCACGGCGAACCTCCCGCTTGAGTGGGCCTTCTCCGACGGTTCGGTCGGCGTCTACCTCATCGCCGTCCCGCTCGCGGTGCTCGGCCACCTGCTCGGCGTGTTCCTCGGGATGCTGGGGCCGGGGCTCCACGCGCTGCGGCTCCACTATGTCGAGTTCTTCACGAAGTTCTACGAGGGCGGCGGCGAGGCCTTCGCCCCGCTTGGCAGGGAGCCGAGGTTCGTGGCCCCCTGAAAGTCATCGATGAGGCATCTTGGGAAACAACGGAGGAAGAAACGTGGCTGGAGAAGAAACGATTGGAGCGGGATTGATTGCAGTGGGCGCGGGGCTCGCGGTGGGCCTGGCCGGTGTCGGTGCTGGCATGGGTGAGTCGCAGATCGGTGCGGCCGCCGTCGGCGCGACAGCGGAAAATGCCGAGATGTTCGGGAAGGGCATCGTCATGACGGTCCTGCCAGAGACGATCGTCATTTTCGGGCTCATCATCTCGATCCTGCTCTGGTTGAAGATCGGTTAAGGGCGCGGGGGCAAACGAGGAAGGAGAGTCGAAGGAGGGCGGGGGGAGATGGCGCTAGAACAAGTGCTTGAGGAGATCCAGCGCAAAGCGCAGGAGGAGCGGACGCGCCTCGAGGCGGAGGCCTTGCAAATGCGTGCCAAGCTCCTTTCCGAGTCGCAAGCGGTGGTCGAAGAGCACCGCCGGAAGGGCCTCGAGCGCGCGACGCGCGAGATCGTCCGCATCCAAACGCAAGAGGCGGCCTCCACGGAGCTCGAGCTGAAGCGCGAGGAGCTCCAGATGGAGAAGGAATTGCTTGACCGCGTCCTGCACCTCGCGCAAGCAAAACTCAAGATCCTGCCGAGGGAGCGCAACGAGGCGGTGCTGAAGGCTCTGCTCTCGCACTTCGAGCGCGAAGGCACGGAGGTCACAGCGGCGCCCAAGGACGAACTCTTTGTGAAGATGGCGAGCACGCTGCACTTCAAGGGGCCGTTTGCAGGCGCCGGGGGCCTTGTGATCTCGAACGCCGAAGGCACCGTGCAGGTCGACCTCACGTATGAGGCCCTCTTGCGCGACCTTACGGAGAAGCGGCTCAAAGAGGTCCATGTGAAGATGTTCGGCGGCGGGGCCTAAAGCGCAAGGCGCGTGGCAGTCTTCTGGAACGCAACAACCGAAGGACGGGGGAAGGGGCGTGGGGCTGAGGTTGTCGAGGCGCGCGGGAGCCAAGGCTGGCTCGACGCGTTATGCCTACACTGCGGCCCGCGTGCGCGCCAAGCGCGCGAAGCTCTTCCCCAAAGAGACCTACCCCAAGATGCTCAACATGTCCGTCACGGAGATTGCGCGGCTGCTTCAGGAGTCTGAGTACAAGCGCGAGATCGACGAGCTCGGCACGCGCTACGCCGGCATCGACCTCATCGAGATGGCGCTCAACGCGAACCTCGCGAACTCCTACCGCACGATGATCAAGATCACGCAGGCTGGCGCGCGCGATGTGCTCATCGCGTACCTTCGCCACTACGATGTCGAGAACATCAAGACGGTCCTGCGGGCGAAGATCTCCGGCGCGCCCGCGACGGCCGTCGAAGAGGCGCTCGTGCCCGCGGGCCAGCTGCCCGTCGAGCTCTTCAAGCGGATGGCGGTCGGCGACCTGCAGGAGGCCGTGGCGGCCCTCGAGGGGACGCCGTACCACGCGGCGGTGGCCGAGATCGGGGCCAAGCCGCTCCACACGGTCGAGGACAAGCTCGACCGCAACTACTACGTGGACCTCATCAAGGCCTCGCAGGGGACCGACATCCCGGTCGTCCTCTTCAACCGGCTCGTGCGGATGGAGATCGACGTGCAGAACCTCGACTCGCTCCTGCGCCTCAAGCGCGACGAGGCCGACCCGGCGGCGGTCCTCGACCACATGATCCCGGGCGGCTACGAGATCCCGCGGGGCGACCTGGCACGGCTCGCCTCGCTCTCATGGAGCGAGTTGCTCGCCGCCCTTGAGAAGTACTCCTACTACGATGCGCTGCGCGAGCGAATCGTGCGCATCAAGGAGGGCGAGTCGCTGCGCGACGTGGAGACGGCCCTCTACAAGCGGCTTGCCGAGCAGGCGTTCTCGTTCTCCGCGGCCTACCCGCTCTCGGTCCTGCCAATTATGGGTTTCATCTTCTCCAAGCGGATCGAGGTGGACAACATCCGCACGATCGTCCGTGGCAAGACCTCGGGGCTCACCGACGAAGTGATCCAGAGGACGCTGGTGCTCTAGGGGGGAAAACGATGGCGCGAGTCGAGAAAGCGGGAAGGCAGATGGAGATCGGCGTCGTCGGTCACCCCGACTTCACGCTGGGCTTTAGGCTTGCCGGCGTAAAGCGCATCTACGACGTCGAGGACCCCAAGAACATGGAGAAGCGGGTGCGGGAAGTCGTCGCCAAGGGGGAGGTTGGGATCCTCGTGCTCCACGGCGACGCCTTCGCGGGGTTCCCCGCGCCGATGCGCAAGGAGCTATCGAACATGGTGCGGCCCGTCGTAATCCCCGTGGGCCCGCGTGAGGACAGCGACCTGCGCCAGAAAATCAAGCAGGCGGTCGGTGTCGACCTGTGGAAGTAGTGGCGATTCTCGGAGACCAACAACACGGAGGACAAGAAAATGACGGAAGACCGGGGCACATTGTATCGAATATCAGGGCCTGTCGTGACGGCGATCGGGATCCACCCACGGATGTACGACACCGTGCTCGTGGGCGAGCAGCAGCTCATGGGCGAGGTCATCGGGCTGGAAGGCGACAAGGTCATCGTCCAAGTGTACGAAGACACCTCCGGCATTAGGCCCGGCGAACCGATCGTGGGGACGGGCCAGTCCCTGGCTGTCGAGCTCGGCCCCGGGCTCCTCTCTTCGATCTACGACGGCGTGCAGCGCCCCCTCGTGGTCCTGCGCGACAAGATGGGCGACTTCATCGCGCGGGGCGTGTCGGCCCCGGGCTTGGACCATGCGAAGAAGTGGGAATTCCAGGCGACGGCAAAGGCCGGCGATGTCGTGAAAGGCGGGGGGGTCCTCGGCACCGTCCAAGAGACGGCGAACATCGTGCACAAGATCCTCGTGCCGCCGCTCACCTCGGGGAAACTCGTGGAGCTGAAGTCCGGCACCTACACGGTCGACGATGTGATCGGGAAGCTCGATGACGGCACGCCGCTTCGCCTCATGCACAAGTGGCCTGTGCGCCGCCCGCGCCCGATCGCCAAGAAGGAGTTGCCCGACGTGCCGCTTCTCACGGGCCAGCGCATCCTCGACGGGCTCTTCCCCGTCGCGAAGGGCGGCACGGCGGCCATCCCCGGCCCGTTCGGGTCGGGAAAGACCGTCACACAGCAGCAGCTTGCCAAGTGGTCGGACGCGACGATCGTCGTCTACATTGGCTGCGGCGAGCGAGGAAACGAGATGACCGAGGTATTGACGGAATTCCCCGAACTCAAGGACCCGAAGACCGGCGGCCCTCTCATGGACCGCACGGTGCTCATCGCGAACACTTCGAACATGCCGGTAGCGGCGCGCGAAGCGTCCGTGTACACGGGCATCACGATCGCGGAGTACTACCGCGACCAGGGGTACGATGTCTCGCTCATGGCCGATTCGACCTCGAGGTGGGCCGAAGCCATGCGTGAAATTTCCTCGCGCCTCGAAGAGATGCCAGGCGAGGAGGGCTACCCAGCGTACCTTGCCGCGCGCCTCTCGGAATTCTACGAGCGCGCGGGCCGCGTGAAGACGCTGAACGGCGAGCCGGCCTCGATCACGGTCATCGGGGCCGTGTCGCCGCCCGGCGGCGACTTCTCGGAGCCCGTCACTCAGAACACCCTGCGCATCGTGAAGGTGTTCTGGGCGCTCGACGCGAAGCTCGCGCAGCGGCGCCACTTCCCCGCGATCAATTGGCTGAACTCCTACTCGCTCTACAGCTCGTCGCTCGACCCCTGGTTCGTGAAGAATGTCGCCTCGGATTGGCCGGCCGTGCGCGCACGCGCGATGGATCTGCTCCAGCGGGAGGCGGAGCTCCAGGAAATCGTGCAGCTTGTGGGCTCCGACGCGCTCCCGGAAGACCAGCAGCTCACGCTGGAAATCGCGCGCCTCATCCGCGAGGTGTTCCTCCAGCAGAACGCCTACCACGCGGTCGACACGTACTGTTCGATGCAGAAGCAGTACCGCATGCTGAAGTTCATCATGCGCTACGGCGAGCAAGCGACACAGGCGCTCACGCGGGGCGCGCCCCTGCAGACCCTTGCAAACATGAAGGCGAAGAACGAGTTCACGAAGACGAAGTTCGAGGCGGACTTCGACACCGAGATGGCGAAGGTGGAGAAGATGCTCGAGGAGGAGTTCAAGGCGATGGAGGTGGCCGCATGACCGCGCGCGAGTACAAGACGATCACGGAAGTCTCCGGGCCCCTGGTCTTCCTGGAGAAGACGGAGCCGGTGGGCTACGGCGAGCTCGTGAACATCCGCCTTCGAGACGGCTCGATCAAGCGTGGGCAGGTGCTCGACACCTCGGTCGACAAGGTCGTCGTCCAGGTGTTCGAGGGCACGTCGGGGATTTCGATGGACGCCAGCGTCAAGTTCCTCGGCGAAACGATCAAGCTGCCCGTGTCGCGGGAGCTCCTCGGCCGCATCCTGTCGGGGGCCGGCGAGCCCTTAGACGGCGGCCCGAAGATCGTCCCGGAGAAGAAACTCGAGATCATCGGCGCGGCGATCAACCCCTACGCGAGGGCGCCGCCCCACGAGTTCATCCAGACAGGCCTCTCGACGATCGACGGGATGAACACGCTCGTGCGCGGCCAGAAGCTCCCGATCTTCTCAGGGTCGGGCCTGCCGCACAACGACATCGCCCTGCAGATCGCGCGGCAAGCGAAGGTGCCCGGTAGCGAAGGGGAGTTCGCGGTCGTTTTCGCGGCCATGGGCATCACCAACGAGGAGGCGCAGTACTTCATGCGCGACTTCGAGCGGACGGGCGCGCTCAAGCGAGCCGTCGTGTTCCTCAACCTCGCGGACGACCCCGCGGTCGAGCGGCTGATCACGCCGCGCCTCGCGCTGACGGCCGCCGAATACCTGGCCTACGACCACGAGATGCACGTGCTCGTCATCCTCACGGACATGACGAACTACTGCGAAGCCCTGCGCCAGATCGGCGCGGCGCGGGAAGAGGTGCCGGGCCGCCGCGGGTTCCCCGGCTACATGTACACGGACTTGGCGATGCTCTACGAGCGCGCGGGCGTCATCAAGGGCAGGAAGGGGTCGGTGACACAGTTCCCGATCCTCACGATGCCTGGCGACGACATCACGCACCCGATCCCGGACCTTACGGGCTACATCACGGAGGGGCAGATCGTCATCTCACGCGACCTGCACCGCAAGGGCATCTACCCGCCGATCAACGTGCTGCCGTCGCTCTCGCGCCTCATGAACCTCGGCATCGGGAAGGGCAAGACGAGGGAGGACCACAAGGCCGTGTCGGACCAGGTGTATGCGGGGTACGCGGAGGGCCGCGACCTGAGGGGGCTCGTGGCCATCGTGGGCAAGGACGCGCTCTCGGAGAGGGACCGCGCCTTCCTCGACTTTGCCGATGTCTTCGAGGACAAGGTCGTGCGCCAGGGCCGCGACGAGGACCGCGACATCGAGTCGACGCTGAACCTCTTCTGGGAGATCTTGGGGGCCTTGCCCGTCGAAGCGCTGACGCGGCTCGACCGCAAGCTGGTCGACAAGTACCACCCGAAGTTCAAGGGGCAGCAGGCGCAGCCCGCCGCCCCAGTGAAGGCGGCTTGAGCCAGACGAAGTGGGGACGCTTGACCTCGAGGGGACGACGGAGGGGATGGCATGGCGGGCATCCAGGACGTCAAGCCGACGCGCTCCGAGCTCCTCGAGGTCAAGAAGAAGATCCGCCTCTCCCAGTCTGGCTACAAGCTGCTCAAGATGAAGCGTGACGGCCTCATCATCGAGTTCTTCGAGGTCCTGAACCAAGCGAAGGGGATCCGCGCGAAGATCGTGCAGGATTATAGGCGGGCGCAGGAGGCGATTGCGGTCGCATCGGCGGTCGACGGGACGCTCGCCGTGAAGTCCGCTGCCTTCTCGGTTTCGGCGACCCCGGAGGTGAAGATCTCCTCGAAGAACGTGATGGGCGTCGTCGTGCCCAAGGTCGAGGGCAAACAGGTCTCGAAGAAGATCCTCGACCGCGGGTACGGGGTCGTCGGCACGCGCGCGACGATCGACGAGGCCGCGCGCGCCTACGAGGCGCTCGCAGAGGACATCATCAAGGCCGCAGAAATCGAGACGACGATCAAGAAACTGCTCGACGAGATCGAGAAGACGAAGCGGCGCGTGAACGCGCTCGAATTCAAGGTGATCCCCGAGCTTACGGAGGCGATGAATTTCATACGACTTAGGCTCGAGGAGATGGAGCGCGAGAACACGTTCCGCCTGAAGCGGATCAAGGGGTGACCTCTCAGTTCACGACAGGGGAATCGCAATCCCCGTCCGCACCGCTTCACGCACGATCGAGACCTCTTTGGACCGTTTCGCGAATTCTGCCTCCGTGTAACACAATGGCTCGATGGTCAGGTCGCCGTCCCAAAGGGACAGGACCAGGTGCAAACGAGCGATCCAAGGCATCCCCTCAAACTCATCCGAAACGATCACGAGGTCGATGTCGCTGGAATGGAGGTGGGTTCCCGCAGCGCGGCTGCCAAACACGAGGATTTCCGTCGGGGCCACCCTCTTGATGAGCCGCGTCTTGAACCGGCCCCATCCTCGAATTTCGCCTAAAGGTGTCGTCCCGCCCAACGCAGCACCTCCGAGGATTTCGTGAGGATGGAACGAGAGGAACGGCCGTCGTACAACTCGGCGGGTTCGGCCCCCGAGGCATCCGGATAACGCGCGATGATGTAATGGGGGCTGAGTTCGCGAAGGAAGCTGTGGTAGCGGGGCGGCAGGTTCGCCTGTTCGGCAAGTTGGAGGAGGCTGTGGGTCCTCTTTGGCAGTTCCCGGGTTTTCTCAATGACCAGCGCCTTGAGCGCTTTTTCAACGGCTTGGTGCGCCCAAAAGACGGCCGCGTAGTAGTCCTTGGATTCGTGAGCATGGATGGCCGTCTTCTTGTCCCGCTTGGATTGGGCCCACCAGAGCCTCGCCTCCTCACGCAACGGTATTTCGCCCGCACCTTCGACGGAGGGGCCGTATTTAACTGTTCCAGGGGGCCGAGCGAGGCTTCGGCTCGTTCTTGGACTGGGCGGCGATGGAGACGACGAAGCGGCGCGTGAATGCGCTCGAGTGAATGGTGATCCCCGAGCTCACGGAGGCGATGAACTTCATGCGCTTGCGACTCGAGGAGATGGAGCGGGAGAACACGTTCCGGCTGAAGCGGATCAAAGGCTGGCGTAACCTTCGCCCTTGCTTTTGTGGCCGAGCCCGGCGGCCTGGCGGGTCGATCGTCCCCCCAGCAAGCCGAGCTCCCGGGACGTCCAAACCTTGATGATTGCTCAAGGCTGTGATTGCTACACGGGCCGATCATGTACAGCGCGGTCGACTTCCCAAACCCTTCCGAAGTGTATGGGCTTTTGAAGGGCGACGCCCCGAAATTCTTTGCGGATCCGAAGGCGGTGACCCCTGGAGCTGCCGCCAAGAAGCTGACCACTCTATTCCTCGCAGTCTATTGGGCCTTTGCCGCCGGAGAGAAGCACGAGGCGCGTGCCTGGGCCGCGACGGCGTACGCGGGGGCCTTGTTCGCCATCCGAAAGCATGCGAAGGCCTTGGCCGTCCAGAAAACGGGCGCGGAGTGGGCCTTTAACGCCCACGTCGTCGGGGCTGCACCGACCCTCCTCCGCCTGTCGACATGGGCAGCGCCGACGTCGAAGGACCTCGAAACGATGCGGTGGGGCATCCGGCGCGCCCAATTCTTTGCAGAAGACCTGTCGGGTGCCCTGCGACCAGGGCCCGACGGCGCCCTGGGCGACCCGTCCGTTCAATTCAGTGCGGTCGCAGACTGCTTTGAAAACATCGTCTGGCCGGGGCTGATTCTAGACGAGAAGGAACTTGTTGGGGAGGGCCTCAAGCGGGTGGGGCAAGCGAAGGCGCTCGTCGGTGACAACCCCGGCCCCGTATTCAGTTCCCATTTAGGCGGCGAGGCGCTCGCGTATTTTGAGCGAGTTTTTCAGGCGTACATGGCGCGCGATGCAGCAGGGCTCGACAAAAGCCTTGAAGAACTTCGCCGGGTCAACAACGTCAACGGGGCCAGCTATCCCAAGGCGCGGGAGCTTCAGCTGCTGGTCTTGGCTACCGCGTTCGAGCGACGGGAAGGCGTCCGCCTATCGTTCGAAGTGCCGATGGCTCCCTGGCAGGCGAACGGGTATGCGCGCATCGTTCTTGATTAGCGCCGCCGGCGCCGGCTTCGCCATCGCAACGTAGAATAGGGCCGCGCCATTTGAGAACGGTGGGATCATGGCGAAGAAACGCACCCCGAAAGAGCTCGCGAAGCGCGCCGCCAGGAGGCCCGCGTCGAAGGCGGAGCCCAGAGGCGTCGAATTCGGCCACCTCTTCATCGGCACCGCCGACTTTGCAGGCTCCTGCAAGTTCTGGACGGAGGTTGTCGGCCTAAGGGGCCAAGGGAAGTGGGGGAACCCGGAGTACGCGGGCACGGTCGGCGCGGGCAGTGGTTCGTTCACGATTGCGCAGAGCGAAGAGGGCCCCTGCGACGAACTCGGCTACAAACTCATGAGTGGGAACCCACAGCTCTCCCTCCGTGCGCCCCATATTAACAAACTCCACGCCAAGCTCGCAAAGCGCGGCGCCAAGGTCCTGCGTCCCCCGCTCACGACCCACTACGGCGTGCGGTGCTTCTCGGTCGAGGGCCCGGACGGCATGGCCGTCTTGTTCACCGAGAAGCGGTAGGGGGAAGCACCTATGCCCGCGCCCACCCCAAACCCCGTGACGGGGCTCCCCTACACCCTCGTCGATGTCGACGAACCGAAGAAGCCCCTACGTACGCGCATCGGCAAGGCCGACTCGCTCCAGTGGAAACTCTGGCTCCAGAAGTACGCATGGCTCCTCTCTCTCGTCACCATGGCGCCCGGGATCGCGCTTGTCGCGTACACCGTCACGCGGAGCCTGGCCTTCGCCTTGGGCGTCACGGTTCTGGCGACGGGCGCGCCCGCGTGGGTTTTCTGGAGGCGTACCAGAGGACTGCCGTAACCGCACCGATTGCCGTCGCCGTTTCGAGCGAGTAGCCGCCTTCCGACACGTCGAAGTCCGCCGCGCAGGCGCGGCGCGCCTCCTCGGGAAGGCCGTGGGGCCCGAGCCCGAAGACGAGGAGCACGGACTCGCCGCCCCGGACCCGTTCCGCAAGCCGCTCGATGGTGAGCGTCTTGGAAAGCTTGGGCTTCGACGTCGTTGCGACGGCCGTGCCAAGCGGCGGCGGGAAGCTCCCTTTGGGGTCGGGGAAGAGGGCGGCGCGGCCCGCGTTGGCAAGCGCCACGAAGTACGCCGCATCCTGGCCGATCGTGGTCTTCTGGCTCGACCACGCGGCAAGCTCGCCCACGGTGCGCACACGAGGCGGCAGGGGGAAAGCGAAGAGTGCGAGGTTGCATTCGAAGGCCGCCGCGACCGCCCCGGCCCTTGCAATCGCGCGCCGGTGAGGCTCTCGAAGGACCCGCCGGTCGTAGGTGTTCAGGAGCCCTAACGTGATGCGCCCGGGGCGCTCTGAGTCAAGGCGAGTCAATCCAACCCCTCCGCAAATCGGACATTTGGGGCAGAATCGTCATCGGACCCCTCAGCCCAGGCATCTGGCTCATCCCAAGATCGAATTCGGGCGGGACGAAAAAGAGTTATCTCTAAATACGGTTCCAGGCTTTCGACGGCCTACTCTCGTGGGGCTTGAGGAAAAGAGGTTGCAGATATGGCAAAATTGCTCTGGAACAAAAGGATGCGCGGATCGAAAAAGGGCGAGATCGGGATCAGCACGCTGATCATTTTCATCGCGCTGGTCCTCGTGGCGGCCATTGCCGCCTCGGTGATCATCTCGACGACCTTCTCGCTGCGGGACCAAGCAATCGCCACGTCGGAGTCGGCTCGAAAGGAAGTCACCGGCCCGATCAAGGTGCTGAACTTCTACGGCGACCGCGACCCGGCAGGCTCGGGCGTGCTTGCCACGACCCTCAACCAGCTCGTGATGCACTTGGCAATCTTCGACGGGGCGCAAGGGATCAACATGGTCAACATGCGGCTCAACTACGTCGACCGGGATGTCTCCGTCGTCTACACGATGCGCCCCTGCACGAACCTGGGTAGCGTCACGACTTCGCCCACGGGCAGCCGATTTTTCTACGCCGACGAAATCCCGACGGGCACCGCGGGCAATGGGTGGGCCCCCAACAGCCAGCTGTGCTTCCTTGACAACGAGAACATCCTGGAAATCCGGTTCGATGTGTCGCCAGGGAACACGGGGGCTGCAAACGGGCTCCTGCCGGGAACGACCGTGCAGCTGAACTTCCTGCCCGGGTCTGGACCGGCGGTAACGAAGACCTTCTCGACCCCGACGTCCTACGACAACGACAAGCTCATCACCCTCCTCTAGGGGGGGAGGGTGGGCCAACCCTTTAGGCCCGATGCAACCCGGGCCGGGGGGCGGGCAACCGACACGAGGACGGCAGGGTGAGACACGATGGGGCTTTTCGGGAAGCGGAAGGAGAGAGCCGCCGAAGCGGCGGCACTGCCGCCGGGCGGCGGGATCCGCGACCTGTCCGAGGCACGACCGCCGGACGTTTCCGAAGGGCTTGGCTCGGACCTTGGGCCCCCCGCCCCTGGCGCGTCGGGCCGCTCCGCGGCTCCGCCGATGCCGCCCATGCCCCCCTCCGCGCTAGCGGAGGAAGATTCAAGCGCGCAGGGCGAGGCGGGGGCCGCGCCTCCGCCTGCGCAGTCGATGTCGACCGGGGGAATGCCCGCACCCCCCCTACTCACCTCGGCGCCCCTGCCGCCGGCCACCTCTTTCGAGCCCTCGCAAGGCAGCGGCGACCTCTCCATGGCCGCGCCGGCGCCCGCCGTGCAGGCGGCCGGAGGGCTTGAGCGCCTCGACAACGTCGAGCAGCGCCTCTCCGACATGTCAAGGCGCGTGGACCTCCTTGACAAGGCGTCGGACGACATCAGGAACGACATCTCGCGCATCCGCGACTCCATCGCCCAAATCGAAGGGGACATGCGTGAGTTGACCTCGCTCTACGACCTCATTTCGACGCAGATCAACCCGTTCATCGACACCTCCACGATGGAGGAAAAGCCCGCGATGGAGGTCGAGCACGGCGCGATCCCCGACCTCGACGCACTCTTCGAGCCCACCCCCGAGCTTTCCGGCGAGCGCGCGCCGGAGCAGGCCGCGGTCACGGAGACCGTCCCCTCAGCCCCGGAGGGGGCCGCCCTCAGCGCCGAAGGTGGCGAGGCCAAGCCCTCCTTGAAGACGCCGCGCCTCGTGAAGATCGGTGCGGACGCCTCGTGCCACCTCGCGCTCATGGAGTGGATCCGGTTCCTCCTGGAGCGCGTGAACCGTGCCGAGATCCCCTCGGTCCTCTCCTTCTACCAGCGGATCGGCTGGATTTCCGGCGAGATCAAGGCCGACATGCTCGAGATCATCCGGGGGATCGGCGCGGTGGCAGGCGAGCCGGCCGCGCCCTCCGCCCTCGCGCAGGGCGGGCCGTCGGCGGCCTCGGCGAAGGACGCCTCCGGCGACATCGTGATCGCCTACGGCAAGGAGCAGGCCCGCGAGCTCAAGGGGCCCGCGAAGGGGCAGGCCGCGCCGAAGGGCGCGCCCTCGGGGAAGGGCGAACTCGCGGCGTCCTGGCGGCTCACGCCCGACGACCACATTGGCTCTCTCATGTACATCGAGTGGATCCGGAGCGGGGGCGACCTCGACCGCGACAAGCTCGAAGAGATCCGGAGGGAGGTCTCGCGCCTGAGGAGCGGCCTCGACGGCTTCTTCTCGCTCTAGGGTGCGCGCTCACGCCCGCGGCGTGAGGAGGTGTGTGGGTTGGGTTTCTCCGTTGCCGCCGCCGCCGCGATTCTCTTCGCGGGGGGTCTCGTCTCGTTTGCGCTCTTCGCCGAATCGGTGCAGACGGCCAACGAAACCGTGCGGGACGCTGAGGGCAAGGAGGGGGCCCGCGTGGCCGACGCCCTCAACACCCGAATTTCGCTCATCAACGGCAGCGCGAATGGCACAGCGGTCGACCTCAATCTTACGAACAACGGCTCGGTGGTGATCCATGTGCGCTCGCTTGAAATCCTCGTGAACGGGACGCTCTACACGAGCGCCATCACCGTGGGGGCCGTCCAGGGCTCTGCGGGCACGAACCTCTGGGCGCCCGGCCAGGTCCTGCACCTTACCGTTGCGGCGCCGGTCCCTGGGCCGGCCTCCGTAAAGATCGTGACGGAGACCGGCTACGCCTTCCAAGGGACGGTGAGCTGAAGATGGCCGGCCAAGCCGCGTCGGAACTGATCTTTTTCGTGGGCGCCGTCCTCGTGAGCGCGGCGCTCGTGGGCGTTTTCTTCGCAGCCGTCTCGGAGGTCTCGGACTCGATCCTTGAAAACGCCGACGCCTCCGCCTCGGCGCTCCAAAGTGCCGTGAAGGTCCTCAACGACCCCACGCATGTGAGCTACAACAACACGACGCAGAACTTCACCCTCTGGGTGGAGAACTTGGGTGCGCGCTCGCTCTCGGCAAACCTCACGGTCGTGCTTCTCGACAACCTGACCTTCGCCAACACGGGGTACACGTGGGTGCTTGCCGGCAACTTCACCACCTGGGGCCCCCAGGTCGTGGCCGTGTACACGCTCAACAACGTGAACCTCACGGCCGTCACGGACCACTTCCTCAAGGTGATCGCGCAGCACGGCGCGTCCGACTCGCAGGAGTTTTTCTGGTAAAGGGGGGTGTGGGAAAACGGCATCGGACCTCTACAAATTCGAGATCGAGCGCGACGGCCTCCACCGCCAGCTCGGCGCCGGGATCCCCAAGGGCTCGATCCTGCTGCTTGAAGGCAAGTACGGGGCGGGCAAGAGCGCGATCCTCCAGCGGCTCATCTACGGGTTCCTCAAGAACGGCGTCACGGTGACCTACATCTCGACCGAGCTCACGACGAAGGGCTTCATCGAGCAGATGCGCTCCCTGGACTACCCGGTGACTCCCTACCTGCTCAACAAGGACCTCCTGTACATCCCGGTCTTCCCGCTCATCGGCGAGGCGATCCCGCGGGCGAATTTCCTGGACAAAGTCATGGAAACCAAGGAGCTCTACGAGCGCGAGGTGACCGTGATCGACTCGTTCTCGTCGCTTGTCAAGGCGGACCTGCGCGGCCAGCGCGCGATCCAGGTGCTCGCGTTTTTCAAGAAACTCGCGGGGCTCAACCGCACGGTGCTGCTCTCGGTCGACCCGATGGACATCGATGACCGGACGCTTGCGCCCCTGCGGTCCGACAGCGACATCTACCTCTCCATCTCGATGAGCCAGATCGAAGGCTCGACGGTGCGGGCGCTCAATGTAAACCGGTTCGGGAGCTCGGCAGAGCCCGTCGGCGACGCGATCGGCTTCCGCATCGAGCCGAAGATCGGTTTCATCATTGACATCACGACCGTAGCGTGACCGAGCCGGGGGGGAAACGAGGTGGCCGGAGACGCACGCGCAGGCAAGCCCCGCCGCCCGATGAGCGGGCTCTCGGAAATCAACAAGCGCGGGCCGGACGGCAAATTCCTGAAGCCGGAGTTCGACCACGTGCGCCTCTACATCCGCGGCTTCGAGCAGGCCTACGGCGAGACGCCCTCGATCTACCAAGCGCTCTCCTCGGGGATGTCGGACTTCCAACGCGTGAACATCATCTACCCGGTGGGCGACCCGATCTTCGTCCACATATTCCGGGCGAGCCAGGCGGTCGAGGGCGCGGCGGGCTTGCGGTATGTCGTGATCGAGCCCATCCTCGATGAGGCGACGGACAAGAAGTACCGCCGGATCCTCGAACTCATCCTCCGGGAGGCGCCGAAGGAGCCCTCCCACGAAACGCAGGAGGAGTTCATCGAGACGCTGCGCGTGCTCTACGACCGCGTGACAAGGCGGCGCGGCCAGGCGCGCGAGCGCACGGTCCTTGCGGGGTTTGCCGGCGAACGCATCGAGGTCGACGAGGCCGAGGACCGGACCGTCTGGTACTACCTCGTGCGCGACCTCGTCGAGCAGGGCGTGCTCGAGGGGATCCTCCGCGACCCCTACATTGAAGACATCCACTCCGTGGGGCTTGCGCAGATCCACATCGTCCACAAGATCTTCGGCATGATCGAGACGAACGTCGCCTTCCGAGATTCCTTCCACCTTGATGAGTACCTGCGCAACATGTCCGAGCGCATTGGCAAGCCCGTCTCCGAGGCCCGCCCCATCATTGACGGTTCGATGCCGGACGGCTCGCGCATCAACATCATCTACAGCGAGGACGTGTCGAAGCGCGGCGCCTCGTTCACGATCCGCAAGTTCACCGAGAAGCCGATCACCTGCGTGCAGATTTGCCAGTGGGGGACCGTGTCGCCGGAGATTGCGGCCTACATGTGGCTCGCGCTCGAGAACGGGATGAACTGCATCGTGTCTGGCGAGACGGCCTCCGGGAAGACGACGACGCTAAACTCCATGTTGACGCTCATCAACCACGAGAA
>JBGPNV010000031.1:0-16331 GCA_041487695.1 Thermoplasmata archaeon
CGTGACGCTGAAGACTGGTGTGAACAACGTGACCATCAAGGCGGTCGACAAGGCCGGGAACGTGGCGCAGGTGAGCCTCACCCTCTACCTCGGAGGCGGCGGCTCGGGCGAGGCGCCGCCCCCGCCCACGACGGGCACGACGGGGGCCATCACGCAGCCGGCGGGGAGCGACTCGTTCCTCTGGGTCGCCGTGCTCGCCGCGGCGGCTGTAGCCGCGTTCTACCTGCGCGGCCGACTGAAGCGTGGGCCGCAGGTCGACTAGGCCAGGGCGCGCCGCGCGCGCGAAAGCGTCTTGGCGGCCACCTTTCAAATACGCGCCGTTCCCGTTGTGCACGAAGGCCATGATCCCCCCCGTCCTCAAGATCGAAGGGACCTTTGCCGGCGTCGACCCGGTCATCGTGTTGGTCCTCACGGCCGCTGCCGCGGCGGTCATTGTCATGACTGCGATCATCGCGAGGCAGCTTTCGCGCATCCAGCCGAAGGCGGCGGCCCCCTCCAAGGTCGAGAAGGCGAGCGGGGAATTCGACGCGTGGACGGAGCGGCCGAAGGCCCAGGCCGAGCAGGACAAGGAGTACTACTCGCTCTACGGCAGCATGCCGGGCCGCCCCGTCGGGGCGGCAAGCGTACGCATGCCGCCGCCGCCTCCGGCACCCGCCTCGTCCTCCCCGATGGGCGCACCCGTTGTCGTGGACCTCTCGGGGCGCGCGCCGCCGCGCGACGACAGCTGGGTCTCCGTGGGCGACGAGACGAATGTGCAGGCGTCCCCCCCGCCGCTGCCGATCCACCCGCCGGCGCTGTCGCAGCCCACGGGCCCCACGGACGACGTCGTGGCGCCTACGCACGGGCGGCGTGTGCGCGACACGGGGACCGGCGAGATCCCCGTCCGCAGCACGCCGCCGCCGTCCTACGAGCGCTCCTCGATCGAGGCCGGCGCCGTCGCGCCGCGTGCGCCGCCCGGCGACCCGTACTCGCCGAAGGCCGCTCTTCCCCAGCCGCAAGCCCCTCCCGCGCCGCCGGCACCCGCCCGCCCCACCGTCGACAAGCTCGTGGCCGCCAAACTCGCCGGGGCCCTCCCCGAGGGGACGGCCGTCGGCGCGCCCGCGCGCGCGGCGTTCCGCGGGCCTTCGCGAGGGCAGACGGTCGTGGGCGCCGGAACCGCCGGAACCCAAGAGGGCACGATGCTGGGACCCGGCAAGAAGTCGATCCGTTGCCCGAAGTGCCAGACCGTGTTCGCCGGGCCGGCGACGCGGCCGGCGACCGTCAAGTGCCCTGCCTGCGGCACGAGCGGGACGCTCAAGTGAGGGGCTCAACCACGGACGAAACGCCTACGGTGGTTCGGCCTCGGCGCCTCAAGTGGAGATCCATCGCGGTCTTCGCCCTGGCGAGCGCGGTCCTCGTCGGCATCGTCTTGGGCGGGCGCTACGGCGCCCCGCAGTGCGTTTACCTGGATTCCCAATTCACGCTTGACATCACTTTCGCAAACGGCACCCCCAACGAGTCGCACGTGCGCGCCTTCGCCGCCGGCCTTGCCGCAAATTCGACCTGGGAAGCGAACGTCGACCACTTCTACACGCTGATGAACGGCACCGCACTTGCGGCCATCACACTCTCTATTTCCCCCAGCGGGCCGGTCCGCGATCATTCCGCCTCCCTGAACCTGTGGACGGGAAATGGCTCCTCCGCCTTGCTGTCGACCCTCAAGCTCCACCTCCTTGGCGGCGAGGACCACGGGAACGGCCCCGCGATTGTGTCAGAGCTTACCGAGGTGGCCCGCAGCGAGGCCGGTTTCTTGGCAGCACAGCTCGCCTCCGCGTTCGGTGAAGTGAGCCTCCAGGAGTCCCCGTTTGCCGCCGGGCACGGCGGCTGTTGCCCCGTATGTTAGGCGCGTTCGAGCGCCGACTCCGCCGGGGCCGGAATCGGCCGTGGCAGCCTCAGGTGCCGGTCGCGGACGGCGCCCTGTCCAGCCTCTCCGGGCAGCCCTCTCGCCTTGAGCACCCCGCGCACTTGCCCGGCCTGTTGTGGTTCCGGTGCACGTCCTTCGACTTGAGCGCACCGCGCATCTCCCTCAGCTTGTCCTCGAGGAGCCGCCGCTGGTCGTCGTTGTACTCGATCTCGAACTCCGCCGCCTTCCCGTATTGGATGAGCCCGTAGGGGGGCGCCTTGCCGTACTTCTCCTCAACAAGGGAGCAGTACGCGGCAAGCTGCAGGATGTGCGAGAAGAGGGGTCCCTTCGGGACGCGGCCAGTCTTGAGCTCCACCGGGATGAAGAGGCCTTCACGCTCGACGACCGAATCGGGCGCGCCCACAAGTCCCAGCCTGTGGGAGAAGAGCGCGGGGTCTTCGTCGATGGCCTTGCCTTCGCCCACGTAGACAACCGTGCCTTCGGCGGCCGCCATACTCGCGCGCTTCGCCTTCACCTTCTCGTAATACTTGAGGCCGAGGCGGAAGAGGAGCACCGCCGTGAGCAGCCACACGAGCGAGATCGTCATGGGGATGAGCGGCTCGGGCCACACCTGCAGCCCGATCGCGGTGACCGCAAACCCGAAGAACGCGAGGCCGACCGCCACACCCGCGAAGACCCAAATGTAGAGCTCGCTCTCCGCGACGACGGTCTCGCCCGTCCGGATCTCCTTGAGGCCCTCGCCGGCCTCCTCGTGCGCCCTCTTGCCGGCGGCAAGCTGCGCGGCGGATTCCTTGGGGCGCGGCGGGGGCTTGACTGCCCCCTGCTCCTCGAGCGACCGCCACCACGAGAGCGGGCAGTACCCGTACTTCTCAAGGTCGGCCGCCGAGATCACCGGCAGGTCCGAGGAAAGAGGGGTCACGCGCGGCGGGACAAACGCCCCCGGGCGCCCGGGGTCTGCGCCTGAAAACGCGCCCTGCGCCTTGGGAAGGTCCCGCCGCGCCGGCTTCCCGAGGTCGACGGGCACGACTAGGTCGAGCGCCCGGGCTGAAAGATAAAGAATGGCCCCCGGAAATTGGACGGGGGAAAGGTTGGGCGGGGACCCCCCAGGGGGCCCCCTTCCCGGAAAATTCAGTACCGCCGGCGCTCGCGCCGCTGGCCGCCGCCGCGGTCTCCGCCGCCGCTGCCGCCACCACGGTCGCCGCCACCGCCGCCGCCGCCCCGGTAGCCACCGCCACCGCCGCTGCCGCCACCACGGTCGCCGCCACCGCCACTGCCGCCCCGGTCGCCGCCGCCACCGCCCGTCTTCGGGTAGTAGTCCGACATCCCGCTGTAGCGCGTGAAGCCCGTGCCGACCCTCCCGCGCCTTTCAGGCGTCGGGTATTCCTTGGCCGACATGTTGTTCTCCGTGTTCACCGTCGAGATCGGGTCCTTCGCCTTCGCGAACTTCCCGTACTTGCCGATGTTGAGGCGCATGTTGCCCCGGACGAGCGAGATGTACCCGTTCTCGATGGCGAGCGAGTCGCCCTCGTTCGCGAGGTTCACCTGGTCCTCCCAGAGCGTCATGACCACAGTCCCCGTGTCGTCGCCGACCGTGAACTCCTTGAGCCGGCGCTCGCCGCCGAACTTCGACGCGATTGACCGCTCTTCGCCTGCGTTGATCACTTTCACATTCGTGTTCACATTCTTCGATTCGGGGTTCAGGTCCTTGACCTTGACCCACTCTACTGGGCGCTCGTCTGGCATTGTCTACACTTCCGTGTTGTCTCAAAGGCCCCCCTTGTGGAGGGCCAGATGGTTCGCGAGGCCGTGGTTCTACTTAAGCGTTGCCGGGTGCCCGCGCAGGCTTGATAGCCAGCCCTCACGGCGCGGCGCCCGCCGGCTCGTCGTCCGGGCCGCCGCCGCCCACGGCCCTTGCGACCGCCTTGTCGATGTGCGCGGAACTCACGCGCTTGCCAAACGGGACCTTCTGCCGGGTCACGTCCTCCTCGCCGTCGGGCACCCCCGTGAGGAGCACCGGCACCTTGCGGAAGCGCCGCTGCGCCATGACCCACGCCGCGCACTCGCGCCCCTGTGCGCCGCCCTTCGAGAGGTCGACGACGACCACATCGAGCGTGGCCACCGAGCGAAGCGCGAGCCTGAAGTCCGGGTCCTTGGGCTCCGTGATGACCACCCGGTGCCCCGCGGCCTTCAGCCGAGCCATGATCTCCTCCCGTTCGCCCTCCTTGAAGGAGAGCAGCACGACCGTCGCCACGCTACCTACCCCTTGGATGGTGCGGCGGGGTCGAGAAGGCACGCTCGTCGGAAGCGGAGGGGCCGGGACCGGGAGTTGAACCCGGGTCAAGGGATCCACAGTCCCCTAGGATGACCACTACCCCACCCCGGCCATTTGGTGGCACACGCGCGCTAACGGCTCATCGGATTTCAACGTTTTGGGACGGCCAGATGCGCGCGCCAGCCGGTTGCCAGTTGACGAACCTATTTTATCGGGCCCCCCGAGATGACGCGAGCAGATGGCGGACGCGGGCCCCAAGGGACTCAAAGGGTTCCTCGACCAGCTGGACGGCGCCGTCGACTCGCGCCTCAACGTCGTCTTCGACCCACGCAAGCCCGTCGTGGCCCAGACCGAGGCGCGCCGCGCCGGCCGCTTCCTCAAGCGCCGCGCTGCCTCCGCCGGCAAGACCGCGTCGAAAGCCGGCGGCGGGCTCGCGCGCCTCCAGCAACGCGGCCTGCGCTACATCACCTCCCTCTCCGTCACGGGCAAAGGCAAGTCCCCCGTGCGCAAGATCCTCGCGCACCCCCGCATGATCCTCGTCGCCTCGTTCGCCGTCGCCTTCATGATGGCCGTCCCGTCGGTGTACATCTTCGGCTACGAAGGGCTCGGCATCAAGAGCGGAATGCGCGCCGACCTCGAGGTGTTCCTGCCCGCCGACGACCCCGCCACCCAGATCCTCAAAGAAATCCGCGGGCGCTATCCGACCGACGTCATGATCGGCCTCTTTGACCTCTACGTGCCCGAGGCCAACATCACGGCGGTCCGGTACCTGAAGGAAATCTCAGGGTTCGAGGGCGACGTGGACCACCGCGACCCTTCCGGAAACCTGTCTGGGGTCGACTACCGCCTCGACGACATCGGCCTCATCGACGGCGTGAATTGGAGCCTTTCCCTCACCTCGATCATCAAGGCCTACAACGTCACGCCGTCGAATTTCGAGCAGGCCATGCACGACCTCTGGGGCTTCCCGCCCCAGGCGGCCATCGTGAACGCCTCGTACGCAATCCCCGACGACCAGGGCTCCGTCGACGCCGTCATCTCCCAGATGGGCGCCGATTACCTGCGCTCCTTCATCGTCAACCGCGAGAACGTCTCGGGCGGCCAATTCAACCGGCTCGTCGTCCTCTTCGGGCTTTCGAGCGACCTCGACGCGCAGAACCGCGTCCTTGGACGCGCCGAGACCCTGGCCGGCGCCTTCAACCAGCGCAACGACGGCAACCTGGTCGTCCGCATCACCGGGCCCGTCGTCGTCTTTAAGGACCTGCAGCAAGGCGTCTCCCGCGAGCTTGGAAAAGCCCTGCCCTTCATCGTCGCCGGTCTCCTCGGCGTCCTGTACTACTGGCACCGCAACTGGCGCGTCCTCGTCATCACGCTCGTGCCCGTCACGCTGGGCTCGATGATGGCCTACGGCATCACGGGCGCGGCCCACGCAGCGAACCCGCAAGCCGTCATCCTCGCCCCTCAGGTCGTGCTGGCGATGCCTATGCTCCTCGCCATTGGCGTCTCCTACGGTCTCTACATCGCCAACCGCTTCATCGAGGAAACGGGGCCCACGCGTGAGGAGCGTATCGCCTCGGCCGTCGAACGGATCAACCCCGCGCTCTTCCTTTCGGCCGTCGCGACAAGCATCGGCTTCTTCGCCCTCATGATCGGGACCCTGCCGCCGATCTGGACGCTGGGGCTCACGCTCACGATCGGGATGGCGCTCACGTACATCCTCGTCTACGCGCTCATCCCGTGCTTCGTCGTGCTCTTTGGCTACGAGAAAACGGTCGCCTTCCACGAGATGAAGAAGATCGCCGGTGTGGGCGAAAGGCGCCGCGTCATCATCACGCTCGTCTCCCTTATGCTCGTGGCCGCCTCCTTCGGCGTCCTGTTTGCCGGCAAGATCTCCTTCGACGTCGACTACCTCACGATGACGCCCGAGGGCACCCCGTCGGTCGAGGCGATGCGCGACTACTCCTCCACGATGGGCGGCGGTCAGTTGGGGATTGTCCTATCGAAGGCCAAAGGCGGGACCTTCAACGAGCGCGCCTCGCTTGACGAGCTCGAGCGCGTCCAGTCGCGGATGAACGGCATCCCCAATGTCCAGGCGATTTCGATCGTCACAATCATGAAACTCGTGAAGTCTCCCTCCGAAGTCCAGGTGGGGGGCCAGACGATCCAAATGCCGGCGGACGCCTCGTTTTGGGACCTCCTGCATTCGACGGACCAGAAGACCGTGCAGTCCGACATGCTCGCGCTTTTCTACGGGTCGATTCCGGCCGAGATGCGCTCGATGCTCGTCGACCCCGACCTCAAGAGCGCGGTGATCTACATCCAGATGCCCTTCCTCGGTGTCGACCCGACACGGGCCGCGGTCGAGGCCGTGAACGGCGCCATCGACGGGACGGTGAGCGAGCGGCAGGCCACGCAAGTCGAACACATGGCAGGGATCCAGACCGTCACGCTGGCGGTCAACGACCTCATCATTTCGGCGCAGGTGACCTCGCTCATCGTCGCACTCTTCCTCACGTTCCTCCACATCTGGGCCGTGTTTGGGGACGTCCGCGTCGCGCTCATCACGATGGCCCCCGTGAGCATCGTGTCCTCCCTTGAACCGCTCATCCTCGTCCTCTTCAACATCCCCCTCTCGACGGTCACCGTCATGATTGGCTCCATCGCAATCGGCACGGGTGTGGACTTCGCGGTCCAGATTACGCAGCGAATGCGGCTCGAGGGCTACGACCAGGTGTCCTTGAACCACGCCGTCGAGACGACGGGCGTCTCCTTCATCGAGGCGACGAGCACGATGGTCGTGGGGTTTGCAGGCATGCTCGTCATGAACATCCAGTCGATCCAGCAGTTCGTGCTGATGCTGATCCTGCTTCTCGTGCTCAACATGGTCATGGCGATGTTCCTCTTCCCGGCGCTTGGGTCCATTTGGATCCGCAGGCGCAGGAAGGTCCCGCCGCCGGAGGGCATCTACGTGAAGCTCATGAAGTCGATCAAGGAAGGCGCGAGGAAGCCGCGGCCCGGCGTTGCCACGGCGCCGGCGGGGCCGCCGGTGGTGCACGTCGAGGGCGCGCAAGAGTAGCCCCGGCCAATGGGCGGCGCCTTCGCGGGCGATCGGGCCGCAGCCCCACCCAAAGGGTTTTTACCGGCCCCCGGGTTCGCCAAACTCCCTTAAGGCCCGCAAGGGCGCTCCCGTAGTGTAGCGGCCAATCATCCCAGCCTCTCGAGCTGGGGACTCGGGTTCAAATCCCGGCGGGAGCACTGGCTTCTCCCCTTTAGCTCACGCCCGCCACACAGGTGCCACGGGCGGCGCCTGCATGGCCGGCGCCGACCCGTCCGGGATCCTGAAGAACGCAACGGCAAACAGGACCTCGGCTACGATGACGATGAGGAACCCCACGAGAACCACCGTGAGCGCGGCCCCGATGAGGTACACGAGCCCGGCCGTGCGGAAGAGGGGGATGTTGAGGCGCGTGGCCATCTCGTCGCTCGCCTTCTTCGTGAAGAGGGCCGAGACGAGGAAGGCGACCCAGAGGACCACGAGCCCGATGACCGCGTAGATTGCAAGGCTAATCGCGTCGGCGGTCGAGGGCGTCCACCCGGCCCAGTCAAACGTACCGAAATTCTCAATGCCGACGAGCCGGACGAGGGCGCCCAAGGCGATGAGCACGCCGACGGAGATCCCGGCGATGGCGGCGATGGTCGAGTAGAGGAAGTTGTCGAAGATCGGGCGGCTGCCGACGGCGCGCGAAACCTGATTGACGGCGACGCCGACGAGGATGAGCCCGACGAAGGCGAGGATGGGGCCGATGGCGGGCGCCCAAAAGAGGAAGAGCAGGATGGAGCCCAGGCCGCCGAGCAGCTTGGCTTGGGGGACTGCGGGGCGGGGCTGGGCATAGGCCGCGTAGAGGGCGGCGGGGTGGGGTTGCGGGTAAGGGGCGTAGCCGACGGGCCACGCGGGCGGGGCAGGGGGTGTGGGCGGGGGCATTTGGGGAGGCGAGGCGGGAGACGGAGAAGGCGCGGTACTCAACGGGACCACCTAGGAGACACAGTGGAGGAGCGGCGGCAAGAAACGTGCGTAAGTACGGGGCCGGCGTGTAAGGGCAAGACGAGGATCCCTTCGGGGCCGACGGCGGCGTGAGCCCGTGAAGGGGCGGGAGCCGCGCTTCAGGTCACGGCTGTTGGGGCCCCTTGGGTGCGCCGCCGCTCCGCTTCCGCAGCGCCAACGCGACCGCACCCGCGGCGGCGGCCGGGAGGACGATGACCAAGGTCGTGAGGAGGGACAATTGACCCTGGAGCGCGTTGAGGCTGCGGGTGGTCTCATTCCCCTGCTCGCGGCCGGCGGCGTCCGAGGCGCGAGATGCGGCAAGGTCCGCGCGGGTTTCGTTGAGTTCGCGCGAGAGGTTTCCCGTGTCGAGGCGCAGGCCGGCGAGCGTGCCATTCGTGGCGTTGAGCTGTGCGCGCAGGGCCGCAGCCTCGCCGGCGGCCGCTTGGGTGGCGGCGCTCGAAGCATTGAGCTCGGCGGAAGCGGACGCGAGCGACCCCTGGAGGGCCGCCATCGTGGAGAGGGCGCCCGTGAGGTTGTTCGACGTGGCGTTCAACCGGGCGGAAAGGTCGGCGAGGGCGGCGCCGCTTGCCGCGAGATCCGCACGCGTCAGGTTGAGGGCTGCCGACGAGGCATCAAGCCGCAGCGTGAGGTCGGCAATCGCCGCATTGGCGGCGTCGAGTGAGGCGTTGACCTGGGTGAGGTCCGCCCGCGTCAGGTTGAGGGCTGCAAGCGCGGCGTCGAGCTGCGCCGTCGTGCTGTTGAGGAGTGCCGACAGGTTGGCAATCTGCCCAAGAGCGGCGGCAAGCTGCGCTTGAAGGGGCGGCACGGGGTCGACATAGGTGATGTTGAGGAGCACGGTCGCGTTGTTGCCGGCCGCGTCGCGCGCCGTCACGTTGACTTGGTTGAGGCCGGGGTAGAGGGCGACCGTGACGTTGAATGTCCCGTTCGGCCCCAGCACGAGGGGCATCCCGTTCACGGTGAGCGTGGCGCCCGGTTCCGTGCTGCCGTTCACCCACGCCGCCGACCGGTTCGTGGATGTGGGGTTGCCCTGCGGGGTCACGATGACGATCGCGGGGGGCGTCGTGTCGGGCGGGACTGTGTAGACGCGCGCGTACAAGCTGTTCTTCGCGCCGTCGTCTTGGATCCATAGGGCGCCTGCGTTGCCGGGACCCCACGCGGCAAGCGAGGGCGCGACCGCGCGCCCCGCGGCGTTTTCGAGGGGCGCGGAAGCGCCCCAGCCCACGCCTGCGGCGTAGAGGTCACGTTGAGGTCTTCGGGAAGAGTCCCCGTGTGCCAGACGGCCCACGCGTTGCCCGCAGAGTCGACCGCGACGACCGGTTCGCGGGCCTCAGTCGTGTTGTTCGCGTCGATCTGCGCGGCTGCGGCCCAGCCCGAACCGGCGCGGTACCACCGCCCGTAGGCGCGGTCGACGGCACCGTTGTTCGAACTGAAGACCGCGAGGAAATCGCCGGAGGGTGTGGCGCCGACGCGCGGCGCCCATGAATTGTAGGCGCTGGCGTCGATGGTCGTCGCGTTCTCCCAGCCGCCGGAGGGCGTGAAGTGGGCCGCCCACGTGTTCGTGAGCGAACTGTTGTACTTGTAGAACCCGACGAGAGCGTCGCCGTTGCCGGCAACCGCAAGGTCGGGGGCCCACGCGATCCCGGTGTTCCCGGGGGTGGGAATCTCGGTGGCGTTGCCCCACCCGGTGCCGGGCGTGTAGCGCAACCCGAAGAAGCGGTAATCGGACCCAGCGTAGGCGCGCAGGACCACGACCGCGTGGCCTGAGTCGTCGGGGCCGACGCGCGCGAGGTCGGCAAGCTGCGTTCCGTTCGAGAAGAGCGTGGATTCGTTCCCCCAGCCCACGCCCGCAGTCCACCGGCGCGAGTGGATCGAGGTGCCGATTGCCCCGCCGTTGTGGACCTAGACCGCGGTCGCGTTGCCGCCGGGGTCGGCGGCGACGAAGGGGTAAACGGCGTCGTTGTCGATGCCCGGGCCGATGAGGGTGGCGTTTTGCCAGCCGGCGCCGACGTCGTAGCGGGCGGCGAAGACGTTGAAGAAGGAGCTGTTCCATTGGTTCCACACGGCGGTGGCGTTGCCGCCTGGGTCGACCGCAAGCTGGGGCGAAAGCGCGGCGCCCGAGTCGTCGGTTTCGAGGAGAACGGGCGCGGACCAACCCACGCCAGCGGCAAAGCGGCTCGCAAAGATGCTCTCCGTGCCGTTGCTGAAGGTCCACACGGCGAACAGGTGGCCCGAGGCGTCGACGGCCAGGGCGACGGTCCCGACGGAGCGGGTTTGGTCGGCCTCGACGGACATCACGGATGACCAGAGAGCGCCGTATGCGGGGAGGGCAAGGCGGAGACCAGGATGAGGAGGAGGGAGGTGAGGGTCGCGGGGAGGGCGAAGCGCGAAGGACGTTTCATGGACATCACGGCCCCGGGGGCAGGGCGGAGGATGCCGCCTGGCCCGAGATCAACCTTGAGGGGAAGTAGCCGACGCGCCGCGAAGCGTGAGGGTCCCTCTTTAGTACCTTTTTAGGGTAATATTCATTACCCTGTATGGGCAAGGAAATGGCATGGCTGCCCCAGTCCCGACGGCGGTCGAAACGCTCTTCGGCGGGCGTACACGGGCCGCGCTCCTCGGCTACCTCGCGCAGTCCGCAGCCGGCGAGACCGGCTACGCGATGGCCAAGGAACTCGGGATCCGCGTTTCGAAGGTGTATCCAGAGCTTCGCCGGCTCGAAGCGATAGGGATTCTGGGGACGCGCCCGAGCCCGAAGGGGTCGAAGCGATACTTTCTCGTGGACGAGGATCTCCGCCGCTTCCTTGCACGGCGCTCCTTCGTCATAGTCTCGCGCGATTGGTTCTCGCCTGAACGGATGGAGGAACGGCGGGCCGCCGATCGTCAAGCGAGGCAAATGACCTTGAGGCTCTCGCCCAGGGCATCGGGTCGGACGAGGCGCCCCTTTGCCGAAGAGTTCCGACGCCCGCCGGAAAAGGACCGCGCGCTCAAGCGAATACGGCGGGCGGCGGACAAGGCGTGGTGATCCTTCGTGCTGGCCTTGGAGGAGCTGAAGGCCAACCTTCGCGCGGCCGAGGACGAAACGCGTTACCGGCTCTACTTTGAGGCCCTCCTCGGAAGGGAGGCCGGTGCCCCGGCGGAGGGCTTCGTCGTAGTCGGAGGCTCGGCGATCGAGGCCTACACGACAGGCAGGTATGCCTCCGGCGACATCGACATCGTGGCCACCCATGGGGAGAGGGTCGAGGAGGTGCTGCGGGCGTGGGGCTTTCGGCGCCATGGCCGAGTCTGGACCAACGAGGAGCTCCGGTTGGTGGTCGACCTGGTCAAGTTGCCTTACACCGGGAACCTGGAAAAGACGCGCGTGCTTTTGACGTCGTTCGGGCCGGTGCGGCTCGCGGCCGTCGAAGACTTGCTGGTCAAGCGGCTGTCCTCCGCGAAGCACTGGAAGCAGCCTGGCGACCTTGAACAGGCCAAGCTTCTCGCGTTGCAATTCTTCGACAGCATCGATTGGGCCTATGTCGAACGGTTCGCCCGTGAGCACGACGTGGGAGAAATCGCCGACGCGCTGCGCGAAGCGGCCAAGGGGGTAACGCGCGGTCGGCCCCCGACGAAGGGGTAGGCGCACGGGCTCGGGGACACGCTCGCGCACGGCGCCGCCTAGGCGATTCGCTCCCACAGCAAGAAGTCCAGCCCCCACCAGTGGTTCTTCAACTCGCCGACCTTCGCAAACCCCAACCGCTTGAGCACCGCGATCGACTCCTTGTTGTTCGAGCGCGTGTCGCACCACACCTTGTGGTCGCCGTTCTTTCGGGCCATCGCGAGGACGCCCCCGACGAGAGCTGTCCCGGCGCCGCGGCGCCGCGCGGAGGCATCCACGCCGAACCAGTCGATCCACACGGTGCCGTTTTCCCTCTTGAGCAAGGCGAAACCCATGGGGGCGTCCTTGGGCTCGCGGGCGAGGAGGACAGCAGGGGGCTCCTCGTCGACCATCGCGCGGAGCGCGGCCTGGCGGTATTTGTCAAGCTCGAATTCCTTCGCCTCGGGCGGG
The DNA here is from genome assembly GCA_041487695.1 of Thermoplasmata archaeon. Taxonomy (GTDB): domain Archaea; phylum Thermoplasmatota; class DTKX01; order DTKX01; family DATEUP01; genus DATEUP01. The sequence continues at coordinate 12,284 of JBGPNV010000031.1, forward strand.
TAGTAGGGGATGTCCGCAAGGATGCGGGCGAAAAGGGCGCGCACCGCGGGCACGTCGGATGGGCGGGCGGGATCGACCTCGAAGGGCACGCCCCGGCCACGCCCCGACGCCTATTGAACGTTCACGGCGCTGGGCCGGTCAGAAGGTCCCGGGCCCCTGGCGTGCTCACCCTTCATAATCCGACCGCGCAATCCCCGCCCCGCCGCGCCCCTTCCCCATGCCCCGCCCCCCGCCCCTCGAGCTCTTCCTGAACCCCAGCGAGACGCCGCGCATCCTGGCATACCTCGCCGACCACGAGACCCCTTCCCCGGCGGTCGCTTGCAAGGCCTTCGGCGTCTCGTTCCATACCTGGTACAGGGCGGTCGCGAACCTCGAGGCGCTGGGGCTCATCTTCGCCGAGCGCGGGCCGCCGAAGAACCGCATGCTGAGGGTGACGATCACGCAAAACGGGCGGGGGGCCCTTCGGCTGATGAGCGGGTTCCCCGACACGCTGAAGGGCTCGAGGGCGGCGCTCGAGTGGGAGATCGAAAGCGGGGTCGCCATGCCGGGCAGCCGCGAGGCGGGGGAGGTGCTCTGCAAGTTGATCGACCTCGCGGAGCGGCGGGGCGACCAGAAGGCGCTCAAGGCGGTCGAGGCGCTGGCAGCGACAGCGCAGCGGCCGGGTGAGGCGGCGCTTGCATCCGCGGTCGGCGGGCTCCTCACGGGCGACTCTCGTTCGACGGTCGCGAAGGCCGAGGCGTCCTTGCCGGCGCTCGAAAAGGAGGGGAACACCCGCTCGTACCGCCGCGCGCTCTTCTTCCACGCGGTGGGGCTCAACCGGGTAGGAGAGAGGCGGAAGGCCTTCGATGTCTACACGCGGCTTCGCCAGCTTTCGATCCGAGCGGGCGATGCCGCCTCGGAGGCCGACGCGCGGGTGGCCTATGGGATCTACAGGAGTTCGCAAGGCCACATGCAGGACGCCGTCCAGCAGTTCACGCTGGCCCTCAAGGCGGCCAAGAATTCGGGCACCCTCTCGAAGGAGGCGAAAGTGCTCACGAACCTAGGGCTCGCGGAAGGCTACTTGGACCCGCCGGCGGGCCTTGCCCGCCTCAGGGAGGCGCAGGCGGCGGCGGAGAAGTGCGGCGCGCGGGTGCTGCTCGTCCACATCCATGCGAACAACGCGCTCCTCTATGCGGTGCAGAACGAGCCCGGGCGCGCGAATGCAGCGTTGCGGGTCTCGAGGTTCCTGGCAGGCGAGGTGGGCCACGAGCTCGGACCCACCGGCGCGGACGCGTGGTACGGCGTTGTGAGGCGGATCCTGAGGCACCACCGTTTGGGGACGCCCTTTGATTGGCGGGCGCAAGTCCTCGCGCTGCTCCAGAAGGCGCCGTCGCCGGAGGCCGTGGAGCGGCGGAAGCGCGGGCCCGAGCGCCGGGGTGGAAGGGGGCGCGGGCCGGCAGCTAGACGAAAATGAGGCCGCCGCCGCCAGGGTTGTCGTCGGGGTTGTTCGGGTCGAGTTCGATGACGCCGGAGGACCCGGCCGTGACCTGGACGGGCAGGATCGCCGGAACGGAGGCGGGGTCGTGGTCGTTGGGGATGAGGATGACGCCTTGCGAGTACTGGGACTTTTGAATGGCGTGGAACCCGGCGACTCGGTGCTCGACAGGGAGGGTGCGGTCGGAAAACGGCGTGTCCAGGTGCTGGACCGTCGCCGATGTGGCGTTCGACCACTGGGAGGTGTTGGGGGTGCAGAGGGCGGTGGACATGAGGCGGGGATGGGGAACGAGGATTAGCCAATGGCCCGCCGGGTCGGAATGTGTGTGGAAAGGGGCGCACGAGGGGGTCCGTCTCGAATTTGTGGGCGAGGGGTATCCAAAGTCCGCGCGACCCGCCTGCTGGGTGCAAAAAGGGCTTCAATGTACTGGAATCGAAATAGAAGCGATTCTCGCATGCTGGCTCGGGCGCCGGCACCCCTGGCCGCCTCGTGCCAGCCGGCCGGACGCGTGAGGCTCCTGCGCCGCCACGCTCAAGGCCGCCCCGGGTCTGTGGCCCAAGGGCCGCCTGGCTCACCCCACGTTCTTACCGTTCCCTCACCTACGCTGGATCCGTGGCCCGACTGGCTCCCCCGCCGGCGCGCGTCCTCCTCGTCCTTTCGGACGTGGCGCGTGCCGACCGCCTCGAGGCGGAGTTCGGGGAGCTCGACATTGCGGCGCAGAGCGCGTGGTCGCTGCCGGAGGCGGCGGCGGCCCTTGTGGGGGCGGCCTACGGGGCCGTGGTCCTCGACCCCGAAGTCGATGATTTGGGCACGGGGAGTTTCGTGGAGTGGCTTACGCGGCGCAGCGGAGCGCCGACGATTGTGATGGAGGAAGAGGGCGGGGTGCAGGAGCCCGCGGGGGGCGAGGGTCGGGGCGCAGAGGTCGACGAGGTCGTAAGGCAGGTCTTCAGGTGCCTCAAGTTGCGGCACGGCAGAGAATCGACTTGAAGGCCCGGCCATCAAAGGCGGGCGGATTACGCCCTCGGGGCCTTTCCGGTAGAGTGAACATAGGCGCCCAACCTTCACGCGCGACCCGAGGAGCCCCCGGCGCCCAAGGGTTGACAAACCCGGTGCGGGGGTACACCTGCAAGGGATGGTCATGGCTGGTCTTGTCGGCCTCTCGCCGGAACACCTCGGCTCCGTCGACCCGCTCCGCCGCATGCTCGCGAAGTGGCCGGACGGGGTTCCCATCATCAAGCCCATGTACCACACGCCCGTCCTCTTCCCCGGGGCCTCGGGCGTCGAGGCGAGGGACGCGCGCTTCGGGATCTCCCGCCAATTCTCCTCGTTCAACGCGCGCTCTGAGGCTCTCACGGAGAGCCGCCTCTGGAAGTCCCTCTTCGGCAAGCACCACGCGGTTGCGCCGCTCTCGTACATCGTCGAGTGGCGCGCGGAAGGCGCTGCGCGGGTCCCCTACCTCATTTCGCGCAGCGACGGCGGGCCGCTCATGACGCCCGCGCTCTTCGCGCCGTGCTTCGACGACCGCAGGGACACGGGGTTCGCGATCTGCACGCGTGCGCCGAACCGGTTCTTCGCGCACTTCCACGACCGCATGGTGGGCGTGCTCACGGCCGAGCTCATGGAGCGATGGCTGCACCCCGAGGACTCGACGCCGTCCAAGCTCCTTGAGTGCGTGCGGGCGCCTGACGAGGACGAGCTTGTCGCCAGGCGCGCCAAGGGCGAGCTCATGAAGCGTAAGGCCGAGGACACGAGCCCGATTGAGACGACGGGGAATGTGCTGACGATCGCGGACATCGAAGGCCCCGCGGCGACGAAGGGCACGAAGCAGTCGCGGCTCGGAGGGTAGGAACGATGGCCAAGCGGGAGAGGGTTCCCCTGTCGACATGGGACGGCAGCCTGTTGGGGTCGGGGGAGTCGGTCCCGGACGTCCCGTGGGAGGAGTTCTTCCGCGCGGGCAGCGTCAACGGGTACAACCCCGCTACAGGGGTCCCCTACCGCACGATTGGCCAGTTCCTCAAAGACCCATTGACCCTGCCGCACGATCGATGGATGACCACGCAGCTTGAAGAGGGCGCGGAGCCGATGTTCTGGACGGGGCTCACGCTCACGGTGATGATTTGGTCACCGCTCACGCTACTTGCGAAGGCCACGCACTCGTCCTTTCTGACCCCCGTGCTGGTGACGGCCATCCTGACAGGACCCCTGTGGCTATATTTCGTCCGCGGCAGGCGAACGGAAAAGCGAGGAGAGGTCGGCGGGTCGGTTCTTTGGCTCTCGAAGGACGTGGACGACGGAGCGTTTGGCGTGGCGGTAGGGAAGGCGCTTGCCGCTCAGTTCGTCCCGTTTTCTTGGAAGCGGGTCGTCGCGGGCGGAGGTTGGGCCGCGCGGGTAAAGCCCGCAACCCGGATCTCCTTCGGGCGCGGGCCGGACCACACTTGGTGCATCCTCACGGTGAGGACCATCGGCGCGGCGAACGCCGCCCAGCACCGGCGGATGAAGGGGCTCCTGCTCGATACGCTGGGCTTGGCGCAAGGGCCGGCCTGAGCGCCCCAAACGCGCGCGTGCGCTCCGCCA
>JBGPNV010000032.1:0-15826 GCA_041487695.1 Thermoplasmata archaeon
GCCTACGGCGCCGTCGACTACCACCTGCGCCGCCTCGAAGAGCGCGGCCTCATCCGCAGCGAGGCCTCCGAGCAGCTCAAGGTCTTCTTCACCACGGAATTTCCCCGCGAAGACCGCACGCTTGCCGCTTCCATCCGCTCGGACCCCGCCCGCCGCATCCTCCTTGCCCTCCTCTCCTTGAAGGAACTCAACCACGGCGACCTTGCAAGCGCCACGGGCCTCGGCCTCTCTACCGTGTCCCACCACGCCAAGCGGCTCGTGACCAAGGGGATCGTCGCCGCCCGCGACGAGGGCCGGCACACGCTTTTTACCCTTGCCGAGCCCGCGCGTGTCGAGCGAATCCTCATCCGCCACGGCCACAGCGTCGGCGACGGCGCGCTCGACGCCTACATCACCATCTGGACAGAGTTCCGCCGCCCGCGCGGCGCCAAAGACCCGGGCCCCCCCGAGGGCCCCACGCAGCCCCTCACGTCCCCGCCTTGAGCCCCACACGGCAACCTTCAAGCCGCCCCTCGCCCCCCCGCCCACCCGTGGACCGCCAGCGCAAGGGCCTCCTCGCTCTCCTCTTCCTCTCCCCCGCTTTCGGCGAACTCGTCTCCGGCTCCTCTCCCCCTCTCGAGTTCTTCAACCCCCTTTCTCTCCTCGGCCTCATGGCCCTCTACGGCTGCGGCGCCCTCCTCATCCGCGACGCCGCCATCCGCTGGGACAAAGGCTGGGCCACCATCCTCTGCCTCGGCCTTGCCTACGGCGTCTACGAGGAAGGGATCGTCGTCAAGTCCTGGTTCGACCCCGGCTGGATGGACCTCGGCATCCTCGGCACCTACGGCCGCGTCGGCGGCGTCAACTGGGTCTGGGGCGTGTGGCTCACGACCTACCACGCCGTCATCTCCATCGCGCTCCCCATCGTCCTCACGAACCTCCTCTTCCCCGACTTCAAGGGCAAGCGCCTTCTCACCGACCGCGCCACACGCTATGCGCTCTTCGCGTTCGGCTTCATCTTCCTCCCCTTCGACCTCGTCGCGGTCCCCTACTGGGGCGGCCCCGAACACCTCATCGCCCTCATTTCCGCCGTCGGCTTCGTCGCCATTGCGCGCGACCTGCCGAAGGACCTGCTCCACCCCCGCGCCGCCACGACGCCGCGCCGCGCGTGGCCCTTTGCCGCTTTGGGCTTCGCGTGGATGGCCTCCATCGTCCTCATCTACACGGGCCTTGGCCCCGCGCTCCTGCCCTACCACGCCGCAATCGGCTTCGGCCTCGCCGTCACCGCGGTTGCGCTCCTCTTCCTCGAGCGGTCGCTGCCCGCCCGCGACGGCGAACGCTTCCTCTTCGCCTTCCTCGTCGGCGCCCTCGGGCTCTTCCTCATCTTCGGCTTCGTCCTTGGCATCGTAAAGCCCGCCGCGTTTTTCGGAATGCCCGTCGTCGCCGCCTTGACCTCCGCCTTCCTTTTTTGGCTTTGGCGCACGCGAGTCCCGCGGTCGCGCGAGCGCCCCGACGTGGGGGGCCCCCCTTCGCTTGCACGCCTCGCCTAAGGTGCGCGCCCCCTGTGGGCGCACAGCACCGCGTCGCGGCTCTAGTAGCCCTCGGGCCGGAACTTCGCTGAACAAAGCGCGCTGCAGAACCGCAGCTCTTTTCCCCCGAACATCCTCGCCACGTGCCCGCCCGGCCGCATCGCCTTCCCACAGTTGTCGCAGAAGAGGTCGATGTCCTTCCCCAAGTGCTTGATGTCCCTCACGGCCCGCTTCTCGGCCCGCCGTACATCGGAGACCGCGGCTTTCTCGAGGCGCCTTGCCCCGCCTGCCGCCCTGCGCTCGACTGCCACGAGGTCTTCCTCGAGCCTCCGCCCGACCTTCCGGACCTTCGAACGCGACTGCACCACGCGCTTCGCGCCCACCTTGGCTTTCTTCGCGTAGCGCCTGTACCCCTGCTTTGTCCCCATCCCCTTGCCTCGCCCCCTTGAGCAACAGCCTTATGGGTTAAAGTTTTCGAAAGACCGTCGGCGGCCCGCCCGCGGGCCCTCCGCCCGCCTCCCTCTCCTCCCGCGCGCCCACCCCTGGCCCCAAGCCAGAGCCCCCGCCGCCCCATTCAAATCAGCCCGAGTTCCAGGCATTCGACCGAGGAGACGCCCGCCAGCTTGTTGAGGCCGTCCTCGATCGCATCCGTGATGCCCGACCCGTCCTCCACGATGAACTTCGCAATCAGCACCTTGAGCCCGAAGGCAAACGGCTCCTCCACAACTTCGACCCTCTTCGCCGCCTTCCCCAGCGCCTCGACCTCGGCCTTCAGCCTTACCGTCGAGACCTCCGTCCCCTCAGGCATGATCCGGTACGTCACAAGCACATTGCCCACCCGGGCACCCCCCAACCGGCGCCCTCACGGGCCCTCAAAGCCGCACCGCCGGCAGCGGTAGTGGACGCCCTGGTCCCGGCAGCGCACACACCGTCCGATCGGCACCTCGCCGCAGGACGGGCACTGGAAGTTCGCCCGCCCCTTCTCCGTCAGGCGCACCCCGCAGGATGCGCAGGAATCGGCCATCGCCTGCGCGTGCATTCCAGCCGCGCGCATCCCGGGGGGTCTATAAATGCGTTTGGGGGGCGCATGCCCCGCCTGGCCCCGCCCCTTTAGTGCTGCTTCTGTAGCGAGTGCAGGAATTCCACGGCCTCTCCCCGCGTCGCCGTCGACGGGACAATCAGGACGACGAGCAGGTCCTTCGTGACCCCCGCGAGGAACGTCTCAAAGGTCGAGGACTTCACGGTCATGAACTCCGGTTCGTCGCCCCTAAGCTCGTTGTTCACCGTCGCCGCGGCGCCGAGCATCGTCGCGCACATGATCGCGAAGGTCTCCTCGTGGACCGCGTTCGGCAGCTTCGACGCGACGGGCTGCCCCTCCCGCGACACGAGCGCGTAGTGCACACCCTGGCGCTGCTGCGCCCATGCTGCCAGCGCGTCCTTGATCTGCTCTCGCGCAGCCACGGCAAAACCCCCGCCCTCTCCCTCGGGAAGAGCGGCGTGGAAAGAGGGGGCGAACGCCTCTTAAAACCTTCTTCGCCCGTGCTCCGATCTCCGGCTAGGCGCCCCGATCATTATCCTCGCCCACAAATTCTCCTCTCCGGCGGCGCCCCGTGTGCCCGGCCCTACCCTCCGAACCCCCACGAAAAGCCTATCTCGCGCCGCGCGCCTTGCCCGCAGGATGGCGCTCCGCAAGAAGACCCGCACGGACGACGAGACCGCGCCCCAAGGTAGCGGCTGCGGCGTCTCGAACTGCGGCAAGCCCGTCACGCGGCACCTCGCCGTCGGCAAGGTGAGCGCCGCGCTTCCGAGCGAGAAGGTCAAGGCCGCCGGCCACTCCGTCGGCCTCTGCAAGGACCACTACCACGCGTTCAAGAAGGCCACGAAGGCCGACCGCGAGATCGAGCGCGCGGGCTGGTGAGCCCCCGAGGGGCACCCTGCCGACCGCACCGTGCCGATCGCCCCCTTCACGCCAACGCGAAGGGAATCCCTTCCGCCTGGCGAGCCCTTGAAGGCCCTCTTTTATACGCAAGACCCCTCCCAAGACTCACCCGAGGTGCGCTCGTGCCTTCCGTGGTCGTCGTTGATGCCGTCCGCACACCCCTTGGCAAAATGAACGGCGCCTACTCGCTCACGCCCGCCACAACGCTGGGCGCCCGCACCGTCGCCGGCCTCCTTGAACGCACGAAAGTCGACCCAAAAAGTGTCAAGCACGTGATCATGGGCAACGTGCTTACGACGGGCCTCGGTCAGAACCCCGCCCGCCAGGTCGCGCTCCGCGCCGGCCTCCCCCACTCCGTCTCCGCCTACCAGGTCGGCATGGTCTGCGGCTCGGGGATGAAGGCCGTCCACTGCGCCGTCCAGGAAATCAAGTCCGGCGCCGCCGAGGTCGTCATCGCCGGCGGGATGGAGTCCATGACGCGCGCGCCCCACTTCCTGCCCGGCTCTCGGTTGGGGTTCCGCCTCGGCAACGTCGAGGCCGTCGACTCGATGATCCACGATGGGCTCCTCTGCCCCTTCGAGCACGTGCACATGGGCTGCACGGGCGACCACATCGCCCGCAAATACAAGATCAGTAGGCTCGAACAGGACGAGTTCGCGCTCGGCTCCCATGAGAAAGCCGTGAAGGCCGTCGACGGCGGGCGCTTTGCCCACGAGATCGTCCCCGTCGAAGTTGACCTCGGCAAGGGCAAGAAGGCCCTCGTCGAGTTCGACGAGGGGCCCCGGCGCGACACCTCGCTCGAGAAGCTCCAGAGGCTCCTGCCCACCTTTTCCCACGACGGCACCGTCACCGCCGGCAACGCCTCCCAGATCTCCGACGCAGCCTCCGCCCTCCTCCTCATGAGCGAGGACGCCGCCTCCACGCTCTCGCTAAAGCCCCTCGGCCGCATCGTCGACTACGACGACTCAGGTGTGTCCCCCATGGACGTCATGATCGGCCCCGTGGAGGCGATGAAGGCCGTCCTCAAGCGTAATGGCGTGAAGCCCCAGGACCTGCCGCTCCTTGAGGAGAACGAGGCCTTTGCCGCCCAAACGCTCGCCGTCCTCCGCGAAGTCGCCATCCCCCAGGAGCACACCAACGTCAACGGCGGCGCCGTCGCCCTTGGCCACCCCATCGGGATGTCCGGCGCCCGGATCCTCACCACGCTCCTGTGGGCCATGCGCGAGCGCCAGGAATCCCAAGGGATGGCCGCCATGTGCCTCGGCGGCGGCAACGGCCTTGCGACCCTTGTCGAAGCGGTCTGACTTCTAGGGCGCGACGGGCGGCGGGGCCACGGTGGGCGGCGCCGGCGCGCGCACGACCGCGTGGACTTTCGTCCCGTACTTCAGGGAGTTCGCGATGAGGCAGCGCGCCTCGGCCTTCTCGAGCAGCTTGCGCGCCTTCGCCACGGCGCCCGCGTCGTCAACATCGACGACCGGGAAAAGCTCGATCAGCGTGATCGCGAAGTTGCCGTCCGGCGCCTGCGTGAGGTGGCCGACCGCCCGGCACTCGAACCCTCGGAAGGGCAGCCGGGCCTTCTCCGCAATCGAGGCGAACGTGGAGAGCAGGCAGCTGCTTGCCGACGCGACGAGCAGCTGCTCAGGGTTCCACAGGCCGTCCTCGCCCCCGAACTCTTGGGGCGGGGCGACCACGATCGGGGAGAGCTCATCGGCGCGGACGACCGCCCGCCGTTTCTCGGTCCAAATCAGGCGGTTTTCGTACCTGTAGTGCTCCTCGCTTCGGAAGGGCTGGTGCGACTCGTTCATCGGACTCCCGGGCAAGGTTTGCCGCCCGCCCCAAAGAGGCCGCCCTAGAACAGCATTTACAGGGGCGCCGCCACACCCGGCTTTAGTGCGCGGCCGCGCCCTTTGCGTGCTCCTGGGGCACGGCTTGCTCCTGCCCCTCGTCGAAAAGCCCCCAGCCCCACGCGATGAAGAGGAGGGCGATGCCGGCAAGCACCGGCCTTCCGCCCACCGCGACCATCACGACCCCCGCGACCGCCGCCCAGCGCCTGCGCCTCTGCGTGACGGCAAGCGCGGCCGCGAGCCCGCCCACCACCGGCACGACGACGAGCCAAAGGATCATGAGCACGGCACCGAGCGCGCCCGCGCCTCCGGCCTGGAGCCCCTCGAAGGCCTGGATGATCGAGCCGGCGCTCCACACGGCCACGAGCGAGACCGGCCAAATCCCGAAAACCAGGTCGCCAAAAAGCCCGACCCCAAACCCGGGGATCGCAAGCACAATCGGGGCAAACGCGCCAAAGATGAGCGCATTCCTCGCGACCTGCAGCGTGAAGGCCGGCGGCGTTTGCTTCCAGAGGTGTGAGCCATCGTCCGTCGCGGGCTTTGGCGCCTCGGGGGCCACGATCGGCTCGAGTGCGACCTCCGAGCGCTTCCACGGGTGGCGCGCCACGACTTGGCCTGGGAACGCCTTGTCCGAGGCGACAATCGCAAGGAGCGCCGCGCATCCGAAGAGGACACGCCCGCCGGCGATCAGCGCAACGGCGCCCCCCACGGCCCCCAGCCAGCTCTGCCGGCGCGCCACAAGGAAGGCGCCGTAGAGCGCCGCCGCACCTGTGAGCACGACCCACACGGCGCCCACGGAGCCGGCAAACACGCCCGTCCATCCCGCCCCAACGATGACGCCGGCGACGGCGAGGTAGAACACGACCGCCAGAAACCGGCGCAACCACACATCGCTTCCTCCCGCGCCCTCGGAGGGCCCCTTCGCCCCCACCGTCGCGAGGAGAACCCCACCCACCCCCGTCACGATGAGCAAAAGAACCCCCGCCCACCCGGCCACCAACCAGACCGTCGAGGCGATGAGCCCCGCGCTCAAGGGGTAGCTCGCCACAACCACCGAAAAGAAGAGCGAACCGAAACCCGGGATCGCCAAGACCACCGGCGCAAAGGCGCCGAGCACGAGGAAGACCTCAGCGAACTTCGGCAGGGAGTCCTGGAACGACCCCGGCCGCACCGCCGAATCCCGGACGAGCTTCGACGCCATGGCGAGGCGATCCGCATAGGGGCGCATCGCGCGGTTCGCGGGCGCCTCCCGTACCGAGCCGAACTGCTTCGGCTCGTACGTCAGCGGCCCGGGCAGGGACATTCCCTCACCCCTCGCCCTTGCGACCGCTGTCCATGACCATCACTCGGTCGACAGCCGCAATCGTGACCGCCGCCGACGCCGAGACGGGCAGGCGCGCTTTCGTGGGCGCGCGCGGGACCTTCGGCCACTCGAGGGAGTCTTGCACGTCCCACGGGTTCGCCCCGGCCGGTGTCCCCCTAAACGCGCTGTGCACGGCGTTGTAGAAGAAGAGGAGCTGGACGAGCCCGAGGCAGATCCCGCTGATCGTCGCCAACTGGTTCAGCCACTCAAGCTCGGGGTTGTAGTCGTATACGCGCCGCGGCATCCCGAGGATGCCCACAATGTGCATCGTCATGAAGACCCCATTCAGCGCAATGAGCGTCGTCCAGAAGTGCCACCGGCCGAGCTTCTCGTCCATCATCCGCCCCGTCATCAGCGGGAACCAATAATAGAAACCGGCAAACACGCCCAGCACGGAGCCACCGAAGAGCACGTAGTGGATGTGGGAAACCGCCCAGTACGTGTCCTGCAGTTGGTAGTCGATCGGCACCGACGCCATGTAAATCCCGTCGATCCCCCCGATCGTAAACATCGCGACAAAACCGATCGCAAACAACATGGGCGTCGTAAAACGTATGCGCCCGCCGTACATCGTGCCGATCCAGTTGAAGATCTTGACGCCCGTCGGCAACCCGATCGTCATCGTCGTGGCCATGAAGCCCGCGCGGACCCGGGGGTCGATGCCCGTAGTGAACATGTGGTGGGCCCACACGGTGAACCCCAGGAAGCCAATCACGGCCAACGCATAGACCATGGGGCGGTAGCCGAAGATCGGCTGGCCCGAGAAGCGGGGGATGACTTCCGAAACAATGCCCATCGCCGGCAGGATCATCACGTACACGGCGGGGTGCGAGTAGAACCAGAAGAGGTGCTGGTAGAGCACGGGGTCCCCGCCGCCGGCCGGGATGAAGAAGTGCGTCCCGAAGTTTCGGTCGAAGAAGACCAGCGTCATTACGGTCCCCACGACCGGAGTCGCCATCACGATGAGGAAGGCCGTGACGACCTGCGACCACACGAAGAGCGAGAGGTTGCTGAACTTCACGCCGGGCGCGCGCTCCTTGATCACGGTGACGAGGAAGTTCACGCCGCCGAGGATCGACGAGACGCCGACGAGGTGGAAGCCCAGGAGCCAGAGGTCCGCGCCGACCCCCGGCGTGCCGACCCTTTCCGAGAGCGGCACGTACCCCGTCCACCCAAGCGCGGCCTGGTCGTTCACCAGGAACCCGATCCAGAAAAGGGAGGCCGCGGAGAGATAGAGCCAGTAGGAGAGCGCGTTGAGGCGCGGGAACGACATGTCCTTCGCGCCGATCTGGAGCGGCAGGAAGTAGTTGCCAAAGCCTCCGACCAGCACGGGGATGATCCACAGGAAAATCATCGTCACGCCGTGGATCGAGAAGAGCTCGTTGAACGTCTGCTGCTTCATGAACGTGGGGCCCGCGGTGAATAGTTCGGTGCGCAGCGCCATCGCCGCGATCCCGCCGCAGATGAAGAAGCCGAAGGCCGTCACCATGTAGAGGATGCCGATCCGCTTGTGGTCGGTTGTGAAGAGCCACAGCTTCCACTTCGGCGTCGCCGTGTGCGTCTCCATCCCAACGTCCCCCGTTTCAAATCACCCGGACATAGATCACAAGGTAGAGGAAGATCCAGACAAAGTCGACAAAGTGCCAGTAGAGCGCAACACCCTCAATCCCCGTGTGCCGCTTCGGGGTGAACTGGCCAAACAGCCCGCGCGTGAAGACGCCCGTGAGCCCGCCGATCCCCGCGGTCACGTGAGCGCCGTGCACCCCGGTGAGGGCGAAGAACGACGCGCCGTAGACGCCGCTTGAGAGGGTGAAGCCCTCGGCGAAGAGCTCGGTGTACTCGGTCACTTGGTTATAGAGGAAGGTAGCGCCGAGCGCGATCGTGGCGGCAAAGAGCACGAGGAACGCCGTGCGGTAATTTCGCTTGAGGAACATGATCCCCACGTGCATCGTCACCCCGCTCGAGATGAGGATCACCGTGTTGATGCCCGTCTTGAAGACCGGGAGCTCGGGCGCGCCGGGCGGCGGCCACACGGGGGACGACGCACGGGTAGTGAAGTAGACGACGAAGAGGCCGCCGAACAACATGATCTCGGTGAGGAGGAACAGGACGACGCCCCACCAGGCGACGGGCTTTGCCGTCCACTTCTTGAGGAGGCTCGCATCGTCAGGGAGCTCCTCCTCCGCATGCGCGGGGGCCCGCCGCCAGGTCGTGTAGTCCTCGTACACCCAACCATAGAGCGCGGCGAGCACGACCATGACGGCGATCCCGAGGACCGGGCCGCGGAAGAGCACGCCGTAGTACAGCAGGAGGATCCCGATCGCGAGGGCAAGCGGCCATGGCGAGAGGTGCTCGTGGGGCGGCTCCGCGCCCGGGGCCTCCCGCGCGACCCTGCCGTACGAATGCACCAGGCTTTCCCCCCACGTACGCCACCTCAACCGGGCGGCGTCGCCGGATCGCGCAAAAACGGGTATAAGCGTTCCGATCCAGGAGGGGCGCGTCTCCTTGCTGGCCGCAAAGCGGGCGCCCCCAACTTTTAAGCAGGCTGAATCCTTGCCTTCGCCCGGCGGTCACGATTCCCTTACGCAAGGCGCACCTCCTTTCACTTGCAGCGGCAGGCGTCGCCTCGGCGGCGGGCGCGGCCCTCGCCGACCCTGCGGGCTCCTCGCAGGGGGCCTTCCAGAGCCCGGCCTCGCCTGTGGCCCGTGAAATCAACTCGCTCTTCATCACGATCACGATCATCGCGTTCATCGTCGGGATCGTCGTGGAAGCCCTCCTTGTCTACACGCTCCTGAAGTTCCGGGCCCAACAGGGCGCGGGCGAAGCGGACGCCAAGGGCGCCGGCGCGGACAAGGGTCCCGAGGCCATCGACGGCAAGCGCCCGCTGCCGCCGCACTACCACAACAAGAAGCTCGAGGCCGGCATCACGGGCATCACCGCCGTGGCATTCGCCCTGCTCGTCGTGGTGAGCTGGGGCACGCTGAACGCGATCGAGACGCCCTCCGAGGCCGTCGGCCTCAACGTCGAGGTCACCGGGCACCAGTGGGCGTGGGAGTTCAACTACCCCGCGCAGGCAGTCCTGGAGTCGCAGTCCCTTTCGGAGATGCACGTCCCCGTCAACACGGTCGTGCGCCTCAACGTCACTTCGACCGACGTCGCCCACGCGGTGTGGATCCCCGACCTCGGCGTCAAGATCGACGCCTACCCCGGGCGCATGAACCACTTCTGGTTCAAGGCGGAGCGGGAGGGCCGCTTCTTCTTGCAGTGCGCGGAGTTCTGCGGGGGGGCCCACTCGGAAATGCATGCGGTGGTCGTAAGCGAGCCCAAGGCGGCCTTCGACGCGTGGGTTGCCGCCAAGCACGCGGCCGCCAACCCGCCCCCCCCGCCGCTCTCCGACGGCGCGACGGTCAATGTCACCCTCGCCGAGTACTCGATTCAAACGTCCTTGCCCCTAAACATCGACCAAGGCGCCAACATCACCTTCCACATTTCCAACGCGGGCACGATGGCCCACGCGTTCGCCCTCGACCTGCCGTACAACTGGTCGAGCCCGCTCATCGCCGCCGGGTCCGCCCTGACGGTGAACGTGGTGTTCGACCAGGCGGTGCAGGGGGGCTCGTTCTACTGCCCGGTGGCCGGCCACCGGGCGGCTGGCATGGTCGGTTTGCTCAACGTGAGCGCCGCCGGCCGCGTCATCGACCTCTACCTCTACGACGCTGGCAGCACCGGCGGGCCAAAGACCTGGGCTATTGAGCCCGCGCGCGTGCCCCTCGTCCCGGGCGAAGTCGTGAAGTTCCGGGTGCACAACGAAGGGTCGATGGTCCACAACCTCAAGGTCGGCGACCCCTACGTCGGTGTCATCAGCCCCAACGTGGCCGTGGGTGGCGTCACCTTCACGCCCGTGTTCACGGTCGCTGAGTCGACCCAGTACTTTTGCGACATCCCCGGCCACAGGCAACTCGGGATGATCGGCACCCTCGACGCCGGCGGCGCGGTCCACGGCCCCAAGGAGACGGTGCCCGGCTTCGAACTCGCGGGCCTTGCCCCCGCCCTTGCGCTGGTGGCCGTGGCGGCCACCCGCCTGCGCGCACGGGTGCCGCCCGCCTAAGGACCTGGCGCGTCGGCGCGCCCTGACGGTGCCGGGACCCCCCCGTCCTTCCTCAAAGCCCTTTTTGCCACGGACGCGCGCGAGACCGAGGAGACGGCGAGGACGAACAGGACCTCCACCGCCTTGCTAAACACATCGAGCGCCTCGACGCGCTCGGGCCAGCCAAGCGGCGCGAAGGCCAAGGTGCGCGAGAGCACGTACAGGGCGAGGAGCCCGAGGGTCCCCGTCACGAGCCAACGGTCCCTCGCGCGGCTCGCGAAGGGCAGCCCCGCCCCGAGGGCAATCTGCGCCGGCGCGAGCGCCGCGAAAAAGGCCGCCGAAGGCGGTTCGCCGAGGTGGTCGTTGAAGGCAAACGCGTGCGCGAGGCCGTCGAGCATCATGAAGAGGCTGGCAAGATAGAGCGGCATGCCGCCGCGCTTCAGGAGCGCGTCCGTCCCGAAGAGCTGGGCCATCCCGAAGGCCACGAGCGGGAGCCCCGTGATCGTCATGTTCAGGCGGATCACGGCGTCGCCGCCGTGCACGTGCGCTCCTTGCGCGATGCCGTACACTTGGACGTGCGTCCACGCGTCGATCCCCCAGGCCAAGGCCCAGAGCGCGAGACCGCCTATGAGCACCGCGCCCGGCGCCGAGAGCGCCTTGTCCCAGACCCCCATCGCGGCTCTCGGGAAGCCGGCGGGATAGAAGAAGGTTGAGGGCTCAAAGCGCAAGGAGGCGGGTGGCCACGATCTCCCCGAAGGCGAGCGCGTTCGTGAGAGCCGGGGACACCGCGTTGAGGACGTGGAGCGCGCCTTCCTGTTCCTCAAGGACCACATCGTCGACGAAGGCCCCATCTTCGCGCCGCACCAGCTGCGCGCGGATGCCCGCGCGCGTAGGGGTGAGGTCCGACGCCCGCAGGGCGGGGACAAGCCTTCGCGCCTCCTCGAGGAACGCACGCGGCGAGGCCGAGAGCAGGAACTCGCGGGCGGCGTGAGCGCGGACGGCCCGGTTACGCAGGAGCATTCGGACAAAGGCGGGCTCGAGGGCCATCCGCATGGTTTCCCGGTTCGGCCACACGCCCTTGTAGGCCTCGCGCCCGGGTGGGATCACGGCGTTTGGCCCGACGAGCAGGCTCCCGTCCGTGCGCTTCGTGAAGTGTACGCCGACAAAGGGGCGCTCGGGGTCCTTCAGAGGGTACAGGAGGCCCCGTACGAGCCCCGCGCGCGGGCCCACGACCTCGTAGTTGTCGCCGCGGAAGGGCACAATCAGGTACTGCCCGCCCGCGCCGAGCTGGAAGGCGATCGTGTCGGCGTGCAGCCCGGCCGCATTCACGAGCCGCCTCCCACGGACATCCCCCCGGTCGGTCGCGGCGACAAAACCCTCTCCCTCCCGCGAGACGGACACCGCGCGCGTACTCGTGCGGAACGCCGCGCCCTTTTCGCAGGCCTCCCGTGCGAGGGCCTCCACGAGCGCTGGGGCATCGACGATGCCGGTCTGCGGCACGAAGAGGTGCCCGCGAGGCGCCGCCTGCATCTCCCGCTCACCCATCCTCGCTGCTTCGCGGACCTCGACGCCGTGGAGCCCGTTGGCCTTGGCCTGCGCCTCGAGTTTGTGCAGAGGCTCAGGGTCGCCGTCGTCAGCCGCGCAGACGACCTTCCCCGTGACCCTGTGCGGCACGCCTCGCGCCTGGCAAAACGCGAGGACTTGCGGGAGTCCGTTGCTCGTCATCTCGGCCTTCAGCGTGCCCGGCCGGTTGAACACACCCGAGTGCAACACGCCGCTGTTTCGCCCGGAGGCGTGCCGCGCGAGCCCCTCCTCCTTCTCCAGCACCGTGACTTTGAGGCCCTTCAGGGAAAGCGCCCGCGCCACCGCGACGCCGACCACGCCGCCGCCAAGGACCAGCACGTCGGCCGACGCCTCTCCCACAGCCCTCGGGAGGGCACCTGCGCGCAAAAAAGGCCTCCCGCCTGCGAAGTGACCCTAATGTAGTCTAAGGTGCCTGCCCGGCGCGCAGGTGGCGAGGGGTGAAGGCCGACGAAGTGCGCTCGCTTGGTGTCGTGGGGGCCGGCCAGATGGGCTCGGGGATCGCGCAGGTTGCCGCGCTCGCGGGACTCGATGTCTGGATGGAGGACGTCGCGCAAGAGTTCCTCGACCGCGGGGTCCGTTCCATCGAGAAGTCCCTCCAGCGAGCCATCGACAAAGGCAAGCTCGACGAGAAGGCCGCCAAGTCCGCACGCGCGGCCATCCGGACGACGACCTCGCTTGCAGACCTCGGGGGCTGCGACTTCGTCGTCGAGGCCGTCACGGAGGACGCCAAACTCAAGAAGGACGCCTTCGCCCTCCTCGATGGCCTCCTGGCGCCCCATGCAATCCTCGCCTCGAACACCTCTTCGATTTCCATCACGGAGCTTGCCGCGTCCACGAAGCGCCCCGACCGCTTCATCGGAATGCACTTTTTCAACCCCGTGCCGGTCATGAAACTCGTCGAAGTCGTCCGCGGCCATGAGACGAGCGACGCGACCTTCGCACGCACGCGCGACCTGTCGCGGCGGCTTGGGAAAGAGCCGTGCGTGGCCAACGACTTCCCCGGCTTCGTTTCGAACCGCATCCTCATGCCGATGATCAACGAGGCCGTCTTCGCCCTGCACGAGGGGGTCGCAGACGCCACGTCGATCGACAAGGTCATGAAGCTCGGGATGAACCACCCGATGGGCCCCCTTGAGCTTGCGGACTTCATCGGCCTGGACACCTGCCTCGCGATCATGCAAGTCCTCGAGGAAGGCTTCGGGGATTCCAAGTACCGGCCCTGCCCGCTCCTGCGGAAGATGGTGCGCGCCGGCCACCTCGGCCGCAAGTCAGGACGCGGCTTCTTCACCTACCCGGCTTGAGGGGGCTTGCCCCCTACCCGGCGCCGGCGCTGGAGGACGAGGAGCAGCGCCGCGCAGGCCACGAAGCCCCCGGCGCCGACCGCGAGCGCGCCCACGAGGCGCCCATCGGGGGCTTCCGGGGGCGAGGGGTCGCAGTGGGGCTGCCCACACCGTGGGTCGATTTGCGTCGTGTTGTTCGTGCCGTTTGTGCCGTTTGTGCCCGGCCCGGACCCCGGACGCACGACCACCGCCACCGCGAACGACTGCGAGGCCGCGTTGCCCGCCCTGTCTCTTGCCGTCACCGTCGCGTTGTATGTCCCGGGCAGCGGCGGCACGAACGCGCCGGCAGCCGCCGCGATGCGCATGTCAAAGGCAAAGGGGCCCGTGATCCTCCACTCAACGCTCGCCACCCCGACGTCGTCCGTCGTGGCCGACGCATTCAGAAGGACGGCGTCCCCCGCGAAGGCCGAGCCCGGGACTTGCGCGGCCACGATTGTCGGGGCGCGGCCGTCCACCGCGTGGACGGTGAAGAGCACGGCCGCCGCATTGCCCGCCGCATCGGTCGCCGACAGCCGGATTCGGTAGTCGCCCTCGCGCGCGAAAGTGTAGGGGGCAACCACCCCGTCCAGGCGCTGGAGAAGCGCCCCGTCTTGGAACTGCCAAACGAAGGTGCCGCTGCCCGGGAAGTACGGGTCGTTGTCCGTCGAGAGCGAGGCGTTGAAGAGGAAGGGCACGCCGAGCGCCACCGTGCGGTCCCCACCGGCGAGCGGGACGGGGGGTTCGCGGTCGTACACGCTCACCTCGAGCGAATCGGGCGCCCCCACGTTTCCGCTCGGGTCCCCGCCCTCGAGCTCCACAAGGAAAACCCCGGGCTCCGGGAAGCTCACGAGCCGGTCGGGCCCGGTGAGCACGACCACGCCCGTGCGATAGTGCACCCGCCATGTGAATGAGCCGTTCTCGAAGAAGTCGAGCGCGTTGTCGCTCGAGCGCCCCGCATGAAGCTGCACCTCGTCGCCCGGGTTGGCCGAGAGGTCGGGCCCCGCATCGAAGGTCGGGGCCGTCCGGTCCGCCACGTCGACGGAAAATTCGCGCAGGGCCGCGTTGCCCGAGGCGTCTGTCACGGTAAGCTTGAGGCGCACAAGCCCAGGGTCGGCAAACACATGCGTCACGTTGGCCCCCGTGAGCGACACCGGTCCCGCGCGCCCCTGGTAGGACCATGCGAAGCTCGCGCCCGCCGGGAAGGCTGGGTCGTTGTCCGTCGTCCGCGTCGCATCGAGGCGGACACGCACATCTTCGTCCACGGACGGGGGGACGGCCGCTTGGATCGACGGCGCCGAGGCGTCGGTGACGGTGACATTCAGGGTGTCCTCGGCCGAGGCATTCGCGCTGTCGTGCACGACGAGGTGGACGGCCACCAGGCCCACCCTCGCGAAAAGGTAGGTCGGGTGCGCGCCGGTGAGGCGCAGGGGGACCCCGCCGTCCGTCAGCCACCACTCGAACGTCGAGGTGTTCTCAAAGTCGGCCGCTGATGTGCTTAGGCCCGACGCACGGAAAGTGTGCACGGTCCCCTCGGGCACCGCGAAGTCCGGCCCCGCATCCACAAAGGCCGCCACAAGCGGCGCCACGTCGAGCGCAAAGGTCGTCACGGCCGTGTTGCCGTAGAGGTCCTCCACCTCGAGCGACCCCGTGAAGTTGCCCGGCGTGAAAACGCGAAGCGACGGGGCCTTACCCGCCGCCTGGAAGGGCGTCCCGTTCACGTCGACGGTCCACGCCCAGGTCGCGATTCCCGCGTTGTCTGTCGAGGCCGAGCCATTGAGCTTGAAGGGCAGGCCTTGCTGCGCACTCACGTTTTCGGCTCGCGCGACCGGCGCCTCAAGGTCAACCTCCCGCACGACGACGGTCGAGTTTAGGGCCGGCGCCGCCACCCGCTGCACGAGGCCCGTCGGCCACACGACCTCGACCTCGTCAACCGCAGGGGCGCTGCCCAAGCCGAAGTGCAACACCTTGCTGCTCGAAGAGAGGTAGCCCGTGCCCGCCATCTGGGGCTTCATGTGCGTCTTGTTCTGCGCGGTCACGCGGACGATCGCGCCCACCCCGTCTCGGTTCGAGAGCGTGCCCTCGAGCCTGACCTTCAGCCACCCGTTCGGCGTGTCCACAACGTTGCGCAACATCTCATTTGGGGCATTCACGTTTGTCGTATAGACGTCCACGCGCCCGTCGC
>JBGPNV010000033.1:0-15394 GCA_041487695.1 Thermoplasmata archaeon
CGCGTCCCTCAAGAGGGACTACCTCAACGAGCTGGCGCTGAAGGACCAGCGCGTCGACGGCCGCAAGGCCGACGAGGTGCGCACCCTCAAGATCACGACCGGTGTGATCGGCACGGCCGAAGGGTCGGCGATGGTCGAGCTCGGCAAGACGAAGGTCTTCGTCGGCGTGAAGGTGGCGACGGGCTCGCCCTTCGGCGACCGGCCGAAGGACGGTGTGATCATCACGAGCGCGGAGCTCATCCCGATCGCTTCGCCGAACTTCGAAGTGGGACCGCCGTCCCAGGCCTCGATCGAGGTCGCGCGCGTCGTCGACCGTGGGATCCGCGAGTCGAAGATGATCGAGCTCTCGGAGCTCTGCATCAAGGAGGGCGAGAAGGTGTGGATGGTCAACATCGACATCCACACGATCGACTACGACGGGAACCTCTTTGACGCGGCGCTCATCGCCGCCGTCGCGGCGCTGAAGACGACGGTGATGCCGGCCAAGCGGCTCAAGGTCGCAGCCGACGACTTCCCGCTCAAGCTGCACCACACGCCGACCTCGCTCACAGCCGTCAAGGTAGGCAAGAGCGTGTTCGTGGACCCCCAAGTGGAAGAGGAGAGTGTGGCGCAAGCGCGCCTTACGGTGACGGTCGACGAACACGGCGCGATTCGCGCGATGCAAAAAGGGCTGGCTGGATCGTTCACGGTCGACGATGTTAAATACATCATCGAGACTAGCCAGCGCCTCGGCCACGAGACTCGCGAAGCGATTCGAAAGGCTGCGTCAAAGTAGGTCGAAAGGGAGGGACTTTTCGTGGCGTCGGGTGCGCGGAAGGTGGCCGGCCGGTTTGGCCCGCGCTATGGCGTGAAGATCCGCAAGGGCGTGGAGGAAGTCGAGCGCCTCCAGAAGGCCCGCTACAAGTGCCCGAAGTGCGAGTTCGTCGCGGTGAAGCGGTACGCGTCGGGCATCTGGCGTTGCCGCCACTGCGGTCTCAAGTTCGCAGGGGGCGCCTACTCGCCGACCTCGAAGGAGATCGAGGCACTCGAGGAGACGCTCGCGAAGGAAGGCGCAGTAGCCGAGGGCGAGGGCGCGGAGGCTGTGGCAGAACCGGCGCCAACGAAGGGCACCGCGTGAAGAGAGCGTTGAAGGAGGGGAGCCCCGATGATGTACAAGTGCGGCCGTTGCAAGACCAAGGTCCAGCTCGACACCTCGACGGTGGGGCTCCAGTGCGAGCGCTGCGGGTCGAAGATCTTCTACAAGACGCGCCCGAATGTGAAGCGCGTGATCAAGGCGCGCTGATCGTTGCGCCCCCGGCCTTCCAAGGGGCCGTGCGCGCGAGCGCCTCATACCCTCTTCTTACCGTTTGGTTTGGGTCCGTTCGGCGAGCCAGCGGTGGCTCCGCGGAATTGCTCCATGAGGCTGGGGCTTCCGGCGGCGCCCTTCGCCCGCAGGGCTTCTTGGAGGTCGTCGTTGACGGCGCGCAAGCCCGACACGAGCGCTTGGATTAGGACCTCGCCGCCGGGGAAGGCGCGGAAGGCGGGGTTGTCGACAAGCGCGCGGAAGGCATCGAGCATCAAAGAGAGGT
Source organism: Thermoplasmata archaeon (assembly GCA_041487695.1). GTDB lineage: Archaea > Thermoplasmatota > DTKX01 > DTKX01 > DATEUP01 > DATEUP01. Next base: position 1,569 of record JBGPNV010000033.1, read on the forward strand.
CCGCCACGAGGAACGCGCCGCCCTCGGCGCGGGTGATCACGCGCAGCTGCAAGGTGCCGTCGCTCCCCTCCACGACAACCAGCGCGACCGCGTCGTCTTTGAGGGCGTCGAATTCGAAGTCCGACGCGTGCATCCAGCCGCCCATCGAGGAATCCTTGATCGCCCCGAGGACGGGGATCGCGAGGGTCCCGCCGCCTTCGAGTTCGCGGGCCTGCGTGGGGAGTCCCTCGTTTTTTTTCAACCCCACGATCGGCGTGTCCGGCGGCAAGGACGCGCGGAGCGCCGCCGCATCGACGAAGGGGCGGACGGCCTTCTCGAAGACCGCATCGAGGGGGTTTGCCGCCGCCTCGTCGGAGGGGGACGTCGGCGTGGACATCGAAGACTCCCCCTGGAGCGGCCCCGAGCGGCAGGCCCTTCAAGCCTCGTCTTCATCCGAGGGCGAGTAGCCCGCGAGGCTGATCTCGCTTTCCTCGGGCTCCCAGGAATTCAAGTCGCGCATGGTTTGGCACTTGTCGCAGCGCACGCGCGTCGGGTCCTCGGCGTTGAGGAAGGCGTGGCGGCGTACGGTTTGGCAAACGGGGCAAAAGAGGTCGGCGAAAGAGGGGCTCGCTTCCAACTCCGTCGCGTTGACCTTTGCACGGCTCTTGAGTTGTGAGATGGTGCGCCCCTCAAGGGGCGCCATTTTGTCCGCTAGTAGATAAGGGTAAAGGTGGTGGCCGGCAGCGGCGGGAGCGGTGGGGGTAGAGGGGAAGAAGAAGGCGGGCCCCTTCGTCGTGACGTTTACCCTTTCGATGGGGACGACGGCGCAGGCGGGGGCCTGGGCGAAGCGCCTCAAGAGGGCCCTCCAGCCCGAGGCGGAAGGCGCGCTGCCAGGGGCCTCGGTCACGATGCGCACGGCCGAGGGGGGGCGTGCGCTTGCCGTGCGGGTCGAGGCCGACTCCCTGCGCGCCCTTCGCGCCGCGACGAATTCCTACCTGCGGTGGACGACGCTGGCCGCGGAAGTTGTGGAGGCGGCCTCGGGGGCCCACGAAGAGGATTGAGAGGCACCAAGCAAGCCCTCCCGCCCGATGGTTTCAAGAGGGCCGGCCAGCCTACCCAGGCCCGACCCCAAACGAGGAATCCCCATGGCCGTCCCCCGAGACATCCAAGAGAAGCTCAACAAGTACAACCAGCTGTACCAGCAGCTGCAGATGATGGCCGGGCAGAGGCAGCAATACCAGTCGCACATCAACGAGATCGAGTTCGCGCTCGAGGAGATCGACGGGCTGCCGCAGGGCTCGACGCTCTACAAGGCGGCCGGCGCCCTGCTCATCAAGACAGACGACGTGGCGGGGATCAAGACGTCGCTCGGCGAGCGCAAAGAGGAGCTCGAGATCAAGGTGAAGGGCGTGGAGAAGCAGGAGAAGCAGCTGCAGGGGCTCTACGAGAGGCTGCGCAACGAGTTGAATGAAGCCGTGCAGTCGGGCTGAGCGCTGGGGGCAGCCGCCGCCTCGGGCCGAAGGGGCCGAAACTACATATTCAACGCTCGGGGATGGCCGGCGAAAGACCGGCCTCGAAAAGGGCCTGGCCTTTCTGCCCGGAAGCGCCGCCCATGAGAGAGGCCCGCAAAGACGACTTGCCGCTCGTCGACCGGATCATCGAGCGCCTGCGCGCTTCGAAGAACACGCTGGCGGTGGGCCACGTGAACGCGGACCCGGACGCGATCGGCGCGGCCATCGCCGTGGCCGAAGGCTTTCCGCACGTAACGGTCGGCGCGTTCGAAGGCCTCAACAAGTCCGCGCAGCGGCTCGTCGACGCGCTCGGCGTCAAGGTCCAAATCGACCCGCAGGTCGAGGCCTTCGAGACGGTCGTCGTCTGCGACGCGACCTCCCCCTCGCAGCTCAACTGCAAGGACCCCGCGCAGTTTGGAAGCGCGATCTTCATGGACCACCACCAGCCCTCGAACTTTGCGGGCACGCCCTACTACTGGTCGGACGCGCGCTACAAGGCGACTTGCGAGATGGCTCTCTTCCTCCTGCGACGCGCGGGTGCGCACGTGAGCGAGCGAGCGCAGGTCGCGATCCTCTCCGGCCTCATCACGGACACGGGGCGCTTCAAGTACAACGACGAGCCCGTGTTCAAGGCGGTCGCGGACCTCTTCTACGGCGCGCGCCCGGAGGGGCCGCCCGCGGGGCTCTACCAGTACGCGCGAGGGCTCATGGAGGAATCCGACCGCGACGCCGGGGAAGTCACGGCGCAGCTCAAGGGCATGCAGCGCGCGCAGTTTGAGCGGGTGGGCGACTGGTTCGTGGCTTGGACGGTCGTTTCCTCGTTCGAGTCGAACTGCTCCGTGCTGCTCCTCTCGGCGGGCGCCGATGTGTCGGTCGCGTTTTCGGAGCACGGCAAGTCGCTGCGCGGGTCTTCCAGGGCGACGAGGCAGGCGGCCGAGGCCGGCGTGAACCTCGGGGCACTCTACCGCGACCTTGAGGTCAAGGCGCCCGGCGTGAAGTGGGACGGCGGGGGCCACGCGGCGGCGGCGGGGTTCACGGCGGTCGCCGAGGCCCGCGGCGGCGAAGGCAGCGCGGGCGGCGGGCAGCTTGCGCCGTGGGCAGAGGCCGTGCGCAAAGAAGTCCTTGCGGCCATTGCCAAGCAGCTCGCGGGGAAAGCCGCGCGTTCCTCCTCGCTCCCGCCTCCCTGGGACGCGGGGACCCTGCCCCAGGGCCCGAGCGGCGGCATGGGATAGGGCGCGGGCGGCGCGCGCGCGACCGTACCCACCCCTTTCGCGGCCGCCCCCAAACCTTCATCTGAGGCGCCCGGGCTCCCCGGCGTGAATGCAGGACGGCACCGCCGACCTCCTCGCCCGCACGAGCGTCGTGATCCCGACCCTGAACGAGGGCGAGTCGATCGGCAAGGTCATCGAGGAACTGCCGAAGGGACTCCTCGAGGTGCTCATCGTGGACGGCAACTCGACGGACGCGACGCAAGGAGAGGCACGCAAGCGCGGCGCGCGGGTGGTCGTCGAGGCGCGCAAGGGCTACGGCCGCGCGTACAAGACGGGGTTCCTGGAAGCCCGCGGGGACTTCCTCGCGACCCTCGACGGCGACCTCACCTACCCGGCCGAGCGGGTGGGCGAACTCCTTGCGCGCCTCGAGGCCGACCGCCTCGACTTCATTACGTGCGACCGGCTCACGACACTGCGCCGCGAGGCGATGAGCGGCAAGCACCGCGCCGGCAATTTCGTGCTTTCCGTGACGGCGCGCGTCCTCTTCCGCGTGCCCATCAAGGACTCCCAGAGCGGGATGTGGGTCTTCCGGCGCGAGCTCCTCAAAGACCTCACGCTCACGGCCGACGGGATGCCCTTCTCCGAGGAGCTGAAGGTCGAGGCCTTCCGCGCGCGCCGGGGCAAGGTCCTGGAACTGCCGATCGACTACCGCGTGCGTGTCGGCGAAGCGGTCCTCTCGACATGGAGGGACGGGTTGCGGAACCTCACGTTCCTCTTCCGGAAGTGGTCGGGCCGTGCCAAGGGCGTGAAAGGCGACCTCTTTGCCCCGCGGGCTCCTTAGGTCGCTGCCGTCGTGACCTGGAAATTGATGGAGTCCAAAACTTGGTTCGAGTCGTAGACCGTGACGGTCGCGGTGTAGGTGCGTGTGAGGGTCGAGGGCGGGTACTGGTGCGTTTCCGTCGGGGTCCCGAAATTCGTTACTTCCCCTGTGCCATCGCCGAAAAGCCAGTTGTAGGTAACAATGGCGATGTCGTCGTGCGAGCACGACGCGTCGGCCGTGATCGTGAAGTTGTTCGCGTTGTTGCCGTGGTAGTTTGGCGCCACGATGCACGCGTAGGGCTTGTTGTGGACAAACGAGGTGTTTGAGCGCGCGATCGTCTTTAGCGGCGAGTCGTTCTTCACCCACTGGTTCGTGAACGTTGTGTCCACCGTGTAGTTGCCGGGGCCAAGCGACACGTTCAGTGTCTGGGTGACGAAGGTGCGGCCCTCCACGGCAAGGGTGATCGGCTGGCCGTCGGGGAAGGCGTTCTTCTTAAGCTGGATGATGAGCGTGGATCCGGGCGGCGCCGGCGCCTGGTAGCCGCCGAGCTCATCCGAGTAGAAATTCGCGGTGTACCGGAGCGCGCCCGTGTGGCCGTCGCCCACCCACGTGTCGTTCACGAGGTAGGTCCCAACCGAGGTGACAATGAAGTTCGTGTGGTCGGGCACGCCGAGTTCGTAGCGCGAGGTGCCGCGCACGCCTTTGTAGTCGAGGTTGAATGTGTAGTTGCCGTTGCCCACGACGAATTCGCCAAGGTGGACGTCGAGCCGGCCGCCGCCGCCGCGGACGTCGACCGCGCGCGTGAACACGGTCGAGCCGTTGTAGAGGACCGTGAGTGTGGCCGGTCCGGTGGCCGTGGCCCGCTCCGTCAAGACGGTGTAGGCGAAGGTGAGCAGGTCCTCGCTGTGGGACGGCTGCGTGAGTTCGACACCCGTGACGCGGCCCTCGTCAACCGTGAAGAGCAAGAGGAGGAGCCCCGTGGCCGAAAGGACGATGAGCACCACGACAATGGCCACGAAGGTGCGGCGGGAAAGGACGCCGGCCGCGTCGTCCTCCTCCTCGAGGACCTCTTCGTCGTGGATGCTCTTCGACATCGTTCACGCTCCGGAGTCCAAGGCGGCGCCGGCCCTCAAAGGCCCTTGAGGCCCCCCGGGGCCCCCGCGCTCACTTGACAATGCGGCGGACCTTCCTCTGCCTCGACCCGCCGGCGAGGGCAGCCGCCAGGACGGCGCCGAGGAAGACGAGGGGCGACTCGAAGCCCGGCAGCGAGAAGCCGACGGTGCGGATGAACACGGGCAGGATGTCTTCGAAAGGCTGGTTCTGCGCGGCCCCTTCGCCGGAGCTTGCCTGGAATTCGATCACCTGGACCTTGTTGTCCGACCACGGGTGGAACTCTTTGGGCAGGCCGACGCTGACCTGGACGTCCGTGAAGAGGGTGGGCTCGATCGTAAAGGACTGCCTCGACATGACGATGACCCACTGGGCCGCCGTGAGGTCCTCGAGGTTCTTTACGTTGACCTTGACCTGGTCGCGCACATTGCCTTCGTTGTAGATGCGGAAGATGAGGACGACCTGGGTCGAGTAGGCCGATTCCATGAACGGTGTGGTGGACGAGACGATCGTGCGGAAGTAGGCCTTGGGCGTGACGATGGCCTGGGCTTGCGCCTGGGACTGGAGGCCGCCGGCGATGATCCGGCCGGTGACGGTGAGCTGGCCGACGTCCGTTGCAGAGGTGCCGGCCGGGACGACGACCGTGACGGCGAAGGGCCCCGTGCGGACGTTCGTGACGGTCACGGAGGCGGGGGACACAGTTACGACCCACCCGGTCGAGACGACGCCGGTGAAAGTCACTTGGCCGCGCTCAACGCTTAGCTTGTCGACCGTGTAGTTCCCGGTGAAGGTGACGGCGGCCTGCTGCGAGGCGCTGATCGCCGCGACCCGCTCGGAGGGCAGGAGGGTAATCGCGATGACCGGGACGGGATTTTGCGCGGCGGCCGGCGGCGCGAAGACGCAGAGGCTGGACACAACGAGGAGGGCGACGATCGACGTGCGGGCAAGGTTCTTGGTCAAGGTCATGGGAATTGGGCTCCAGGCTGGCGCTGCGATCGTGGGGTCGATATATAACCCTTAACTCCGGGGACGCTCGGCCATCCAGGCGACGATTTTGGGCGTCGCCGAGTGGGGGGCGGCAGAGTCGGTCGCGGTCACCGGCGAGTGGTTGGCGCGGCCTATATTAAGAAAAGTGGTGGGCCGCTTTGACGAGGGGGGGGCGGGGCCCTTCAGAGGGAGGAGGGGTCGAGGAGGGCCCCGTCGCTTCCCGGGGGCGCCCCCAAGCCGCTCCGCGGCGCCGCTGCGGTGGCGCGAAGGCCGACGTCGCGGCCGCGCCTCTCGGTGGCAAGCAGGCCTGCGTCGCGGAGGACTGCGACATTGTACGAGATCACCTGCTTCGATTCGCCAAGCTCCCGGGCGACCTCGCGCTGCGAGGTGCCGGGCTTGGCTTCGGCGGCGTCGAGGATGTCGACCTGGAGGCGGGTGAGGAGCGTGCGCCCCTTGGGGATCTTGTAGTCGCGCGGGTAGAAACGCTTGAAGATCCCCTCGCTGCGCGCGACGAGGTAGTTCTCGCGGAGGAGCACGCGCAGGTGGTAGGAAAGGACGCCGTTCTCGATGTCGAGGACTTGCTGGATGGCGCTGTAGTGGGCGCCGGGGTTGGCCTGGATGTAGCCGTAGATCTGCCCGCGGGTGAAGTTGTCGAGGACCTTGTCGCGCCGGAGGCGGGTGAAGAGGGGGACAAGGACGGTAAAGGAGAGGGCGAGGTAGCCCACTTCCGTGAGCGAGAAGTAGGCGACAAGGCCAAGGCCGGCAAGGCCGAAGGTGATCGCCAGCCAGTAAACCGAGAGGAAATCTTCGCCCTGCGCGCCGGGAAGGGGCGCGGGGCGGATGACTTCGAAGGGGGCCGAAAGGGTCGCCGAGATTTCGGGGTGCGACGCCGAGGTGACAAGGACGGACCACTCGTAGTCGCCCGAGGGGACCGTCGAGGGCGCGCTGAGCTCAAAGGGGATCTTCACGGTGGCGCCGGCCGCGAGGTTTTGGACCGCGGGCGGAACCGCGCGGAAGGTCCAGCCCTGGGGCGCGGTGAAGGCCGCATCGAAGTCGAAGTCGAATGAGGCGAGGTTGCGAAGCGTGAGGTCCCAGGTCGCGCGCTCGCCCGCGTGCGGCAACGGCGTCGCGAGGGAAGCCTCGAGCGCGAGCGGGCCTCGGAACACCGAGACGGTGAAGGACGCGTGCGCGTCGATTGGGAAGGGCTCGCCGTCGACGCCGCGCACCTCGAGCGCATAGGACCCCTCGGCCGCCTGCCGGGGCACGTCGACCCACGCGGTGAAGCGCACGTCGCCGTCGCTTGCGCGTGAAACGGTGGCGGGCGAGATGTCTCGGGCCCAAGCCGTCCCTTCGATCGACAGCGCCAGGTTCACCATGTGGCGGCTGTCCGTGTCGATGTGGACGGTGCCGCCAAGGGAGACGCGCAGGTCGCTCTGCGCGTTGTAGAGCGTGGCCGTAAGGGCCGACTGGTCGATCCGGACTGTCGCACCGATCGCCGCGTCGCCGGCCAACGCGCCGGGGGCAAGGAGGGCCAAAGCCAGGGCGGCGGCGAGGGAAACGGCAAGGGACGGGGAGGCGGAGCGCAGAGCCTGCATCAAGTCATGAGGCTTGACGCGGGTTATTATATGAAATTGGTGGGGACGTTGGACGGTGGTCGGCGTGGGGCCCTCTCAAGCGCCTTCAAGCAGCGCCGGCAGCCGCTTGACGAAGGCCGACCGCGCGAGCACGAGGTCGCACCCCGCGGCCTCGGCTTCCCGCTTCAACTCAACCATTACGTGCGAGAGGTAGCCCACCGTTTGCGCGCCGGAGGTGCGCGGGTCGGCCTTGAGGGCTTTCACCGCTGCGACGCGCGAGTAGCCGACTCCGTTGAGGTCGAGGATCACAAGTCGGGCGCCCACAAGGGCCGCAGCCTCGACGGTCTCGCGCAGCGAATGGGAAAACAGGAGCTCGGCGCCGACGCCGCGGGCCGCCTCCTTGAGCTTGGATGCGAAGAAGATGTCGTCGACGGCGGCCACGGCGGGGGGCAAGGGGTCGAAGGCCTCCCTACAAGGTCCCGTCGAGGGCAAGGCCGGCCGAGCCGCGCACATAGACCACGGCCACGCCGCGGCGGCGCAGCCGCTGGCGCAGTCCGCGGTCGTTCGTGAGGACGGCGCGCAGGGGCTCTGCGCAGGCCGCGGCGACAAGCGCATCGTCGCCGCCGCCCTCGGCTTCAAGCGCAGGGAAGCGGCCCCCAAGCGCGCGGGCCTCGCCGGCGTGGCGGCGCCGCCCCAGCCCCTCGAGCTCGCGGGCCACGCAGGACGGGAGGACCGCCGTCCAACCGGGCGCAAGGGCGGCAAGCTCGCGCGCGAGGTCGAGCCGCAGGCGTGCGGCGCTCATGAGCGCGTTGGCATCGAGGAGCACGAGGCGCGTGGCGGGCAGGGCCGCCTTCGCGGGAGGCACGAGCCGCGCCCCCCTTCACTTCAGGATCACGCCGTGGCCGATGAGCCGCCAGCGGGCGCCGAAGCGCCGCGACAGGGCCACGCGGTCGCCAAGCTCGGCGCACACGGGCATCTTGAGGTCGAGGTCGACTTTCGCCCCCGACATGCCCTTCACCGTCCCCACGTTCGTGGCCGCCCCAATCGAGAGCATGAGCAGTTCCGTTGTGCGGATCTTCTCGACCTTGATGTCCTCATGGGCGCCCACGACGTAGTCGAGCAAGTGGGTCTCGACGGTCACCCGCTGGATCTGGCGGGGAAGCGTGCCCGGCGCCCCAAGCATGCGGCCCACGAGCGAGTCGGCCTTCGTGAAGGAGGGGTCGATGCCCGTTCCGACGGCGATGAGGCCGCCCGAGTGCGTTTCAGGGACGGCCTGGCCTCCGACCATCAGCGAGACGATGCGCGTGTGGAGGTTCTCCCAGCGAGTCCGTCCCTCTTCATCGACCTTGCGCCCGGGGACGATCTCGACCTCGTCGCCGACCTTGAGCGACCCCTGGATCAGGGAGCCCCCGAAGACGCCACCGCGCAGGTCCTCGGGGCGTGTGCCGGGCCGGTTGATGTCAAAGGACCTCGAGATGTACATCCGCGGCGGCGCCTGCGCGTCGATGGGGCGCGTGGGGATCGTCTTGTCGATCGCTTCGAGGAGCGCGTCGATATTCACGTCGTGGTGGGCCGACACGGGGATGATGGGCGCCTTCTCCGCGATCGTGCCCTTGAGGAACTCCTTGATCTCGCGGTAGGACTCCTTCGCGCGCTCGACCGTGACGAGGTCGACCTTGTTCTGCACGACGACGACCTTGTCGATTCCCGCGATCTGGAGCGCGACGAGGTGCTCCTTCGTCTGGGGCTGGGGGCACGGCTCGTTGGCCGCCACGAGCAGGAGCGCGCCGTCCATGAGCGAGGCTCCCGTGAGCATGGTTGCCATGAGGGTCTCGTGGCCTGGCGCATCGACGAACGAGACGGTGCGCAGGAGCCGCGTCGGCTTGCCGCAGTGCGGGCAGACGGCCTTCACCGTGTAGGCTTTCGTCCCCTCCTCGGCGTCGCACTTGTAGAAGGCGGCATCCGCGTAGCCGAGCTTGATCGAGATGCCGCGCTTGACTTCCTCCGAGTGGCGGTCGGTCCACTCGCCCGTGATCGCTTCGGTGAGCGTCGTCTTCCCGTGGTCGACGTGGCCGACGACGCCGATGTTGATCTCGGGGGGCTGGGGGACTTTCGACATCGGGGGTGGGCACCGGGGATTGCGAGGATACGGAAGGGGGTATTTCCCGGTTTGCGTGGGGCCCGCGCGAAGGCGCCTGGCCCTCGGGGTTTTCGGGCGGCGCGCCAAGCGGGGCCCCTTTGGGCGAAACGGTCATCCTGCCCCCGCGCCATCCTGCCCCCAGGGGGCGGGGGAAGCTGGGCGAAGAGGAATCCCTTGGAGACGGCGACCTTGGGGGCGCGGGAAAGCCGCTGCCCTCGCCCGCGGCCGTGCGCCGGCAGCTGCTCACGCTCTCGGTGGTCGCCTCGGCCCTGGCCGTCGTCCTCTTCGTCTCGTGGGCGACGGTCCATGGCACGAGCGCGTTCCTCAGCCCCCTGCTGTGGGCCGCGATCGCGGCCTTCTGGGCGTCCGTGTTCCACCTCCTCTACTACTTCACGGTCGACGCCGTCGTACGCACGATGAAAGCCCAGGGGGCGAGCGAGGTCGTCGGCGCCCGCGTCTTGTGGCTGCCGCAGGGGACGGCGCGCACGGTGGGCGCGAGCATGGAATTTGAAGGGCGTGGCGACGGCAAGCGCCTCCCTGCGGTGTTCTCGCTCTACCTCGGGGTGAACCTGCTCTGGGCGATCCACGTGATCGGGCTGAAGGCGTCGTGGGCGTGCAAGGAGAGCGGCGTGCTGCTGCTCACCCCGACGGCCCCGCGGTTCCTCGCGGGCGCGACCGCCGAGAGCCTCGAGCTCCCTTCACCGGAGGTCGCCGCGATCCGGGGGCTGCTCGCAAAGCCGGGCGAGCTCAAGGGGATGCCGGACTGGGGAACGCCGGCCGGCGCCCACGCGCGCGCGGCGCTTGCGGAAGTCGTTGCGTCCGACTGGCTGCTTGGCCCTGAGCAGCCCTTCCTCGCCCTCGAAGCCTTCGGCGGACGGCTCGAGAAATTCTGGCCACCGATCGCCCAACAGATCGCCGACCTCGATGTGGAGGGCGCGCTCGACCTGCTGACCGTGGTATGCGCCTTCGACCGCGACGCGATGGACGCGCGCAGGGCGAGGCTCACTTCTTCTCCTTCTTCTCATCGACCTTCTTCTCCTCAGCCTTGAGGAGGTCCTCGACGGGCTTGGCCCCGCGGGTCGTGATCTTGAGGTTGAGTTGCGAAGTCTCGGGCGAGATCGTGTTGCCGCGCACGGGCTACTTCTTGCGCAGGCCCGATTCGTGTGTCGGCTTGTCGCGCTTCTTCTTGTGGCGCGTGGTGGCGCGGTAGCCCGTGCCCTCGCTCCGGAGGATCCGGCGGTAGCGCGTGCCGGGCAGGTCACCGATCATCGGGAACCCCGAGCGGTCGGACCCCCCGGTGATCTTGAGCTTGTAGCCGGGCAGCGCGACGAAGATCCCGTCGATCTCATCGCCGATCTTCTTGCCGACCAGGGTGTTGGCGTGCTGGCCTGCCACCTTGGTCTGGTAGGACTTGCCGCCCTTGGGGTCATTGACCACCGCGATGAACTCGACCACGAAGGTGCCGCCTCAAGGACTCACCTTGAGGGTGCGGGCAAATGTGGCTTTCAATATAAGGGTTGGGGGCGGGGGCGCTCGGCGTGCGCGAAGACGCGAGGGGCTAGAGCTCGCCGCCGCCCACGCCAGACGAGCCCATCCCGCTGCCGCCTCCGCCGCCGCTGCTGCCCGTCTCTTCCATGGCGCCTTCGCCGGTCGCGCCAGGGCGGACCTTGCGCGGGCTTAGCCGGCGCTCGACGACCGCGATGAGGTCGCGCTTGAAGTCTTTCGAAATGTTCGTGGCCACCTGCAAGTCCGAGAGCTTCATCCCCTCGAGGCGGCCGAAGAGTTCCTCGGAGAGGTTCCACACAGACGCCACGACTTCGAGGTCGCGGCGCGTGACGACCGCGTTCGGGTTGACGGTGAGGACGGGGGGCGGCGGGGTGGGCGGCGGCCTCGGCACGACGGGCGGGGCCGCAAGGTTGGGGAGAATGCGGGGCTTTGCCGGGGCTTGGCCCGCCCGCTTGGCGCGCCGGAGGACCTCGTCTCCGACCGTTGCCGAACCCCCCCTTGCAAGGATTGGAACCCCCGCTTGTAAAGGCGCGGCGTCCCGAATGGGGTATATGCGTCCAGTTAGATAAAACCCTTCAAGTCGAGGGGTAAAGAGCCGATGAAATTCGTGTACGACGGGCGCTGTGAGGCGCACGTCCAGTGGCCCGGCCACCCTGAGAGGCCCGAGCGCGTGAAGGCGATTGTCGGGACGCTCACCCGCGAGGTCCCGACGAGGGCCTTCATCGCCCCCCCGGCCGCGACGAAGCGCGATGTCATGCGCGTTCACGACGAGGCGTTCGTCGAGCGGATGCGGCAGGCCAAGGAGGGCCCCTACGATGCGGACACGTTCATCCACGAGGGCACCTACGCGCTCGCGCTGCTCGCGGCGGGGACCGCGCTTGCAGGCGCGCGGGAGGCGGCGCGCGGGGCCGAGGAGGTCTTCGCCCTCACCAGGCCGCCGGGCCACCACGCGGGGGCCGACTTCGCGGGGGGCTTCTGCTACTTCAACAACGCGGCGATCGCGGCGGATTACCTCTCGCGGGAGGAGGGGCTTTCTCCCGTCGCGATCGTCGACCTCGACGTGCACCATGGGAACGGGACGCAGGCGATCTTCAACAAGCGGCGCGACATCGTCTACCTGTCGACGCACCAGTGGGGGATCTTCCCCGGCACGGGGGCCGCCGACGAGGTCGGGGAAGGCAAAGGCCGCGGGCACATCGTCAACGTGCCGCTGCCGGCCGGCTCGGGCGACCGCACCTTCGAGGTCGCGTGGGAGCGCGTCCTCCTGCCGGTCCTCGAGGAGGCCGCGCCGAAGGCGGTCGTCGTCTCGCTCGGGCTCGACGCGCACTTCGACGACCCGCTCGCGGGGCTATCCTTGAGTTCGCCGGGCTACATCGACATGTGCGCGAAGGTCGCGGAGTTTGCAAGCAGGCGCGCGCGCGCCAAGGTGCTCTTCGTGCTCGAGGGCGGCTACAACCTCGCGGCGCTTGCCGAGACGGTCGCGGGCCTTGCGGCAAAGCTCGAGGGCCGAGCGTTCAAGACGGCCTTGAATCAGGTGCAGGACGCCGATGGGGTCGGCGCAAGCGCGGTTGAGGAAGCGGCAAAAGTCCAGCGCGCCCATTGGGCGCTCAAGGTGTGAGGCCGCCCGCGACGGCGACCCTCAAGTGAGCTTCGAGGAGCCCCTGCGGGGCTGGCCTGAGCGGGCCTTGCGCGGGCTCGGCCGCTTGCGGTCCTTCTCACGGAGGACTTGCTTCTCCAGGCGGTCGAGGACGCCGGCCACCGCGCGCATGAGGTCGTCGTCTTCCGAGGTCGCGGTGAAGATGCCCACATCGGTCTGCAGGCGCGCGCGCACCTCGGCTCGGTGCCCGTAGTCGCGGTGGTGCTCCATCACATGGATGTTGAAACTCATGGGGCGGACGTGGGAAGCGAGTTTGACGATCGCGGGCTCGACCGTGCCGAACACGTCCTCGAGGATGAAGGGGTCGTGGCCCTCGAGCCCGGTGACTTGGAGGAAGACGCCCTTGCGCGGCGCGAGCGAGGCGATCATGTCGATGAGGTCGCCCTTCGTGACGATCCCGTCAGGCGTGTCCTTTTCGGCGATCACGACCGAGGAGGCCTTGGTCTCGAGCATGCGGTCGATGAGGTCGCCCACGAGCGCCGAGCGCGGCGCGTCGACGACGGGCGAGGTCATGACGCCCTTGACGGTCATCTCGCCCTTCTTCTCTCGCAGCGGCGAGCCCTTGGGGATGCGTGGCGGCGCGGCCCACCCTGCGTAGAGGCGCAAGATGTCGCGGCTGCTCACGGCGCCCACAAGGTGGCCGTCCGCGTCGACGACGGGGATCGTGGGCTCGTCGAGCTTGCGCAGCTGGTCGAGCGCGAAGTCCAGCGTGTCGTCCGTCCGGACGACCACGGGGTTCGGGGTCATCACCGCGTGGGCCGGCAGCGCGCAGATCTCGCGGTCGCCCCTGAGGATCTCGAGCAAGCGCCACCTCGTGAGCTGACCCGCGAGCGTCCGGCCGTCTGATTCGAGCACGGGGACCTGCCGGAAACCGCTCGAGAGCAGCGCCTCGGCCCCGCGGGAGAGCGGGTCGTCCAGGGTGAGGTGCGGCGGCACGACGAGGATGTTGGCCACAAGGGTGTCGAGGGAGAGGCGGCGCCGCTTGAGGAGAGTCTCGTCCGAGAGGACGCCGAGGAGTTCGCCCCGGGGACCCACCACCGCGACCTCGTGGAGGCCGGCTTTCTTCATCGTGCCAAGCGCCTTGCCGAGGTGCGCCTCCGGCGTGAGGGTGGCTGGCAGGGGCTCGACGGCATCGGCCAGAGTCATGTCTTCGAGGCGGAGGTTTTTGGCCATGGAACCGTAACGTCCATGGCCGCTGGCGAAAGTTAAAACCTTTGACAGGGCTGCTGGGGCGTCGTGAGGTTGGCTCTTACCGGCACGCCGGGCACGGGCAAGACGCAGGTCGCTCAGGCGCTCGAGCGCAGGGGCGTGCCCGTGGTATGGCTGAACGA
>JBGPNV010000034.1:0-14815 GCA_041487695.1 Thermoplasmata archaeon
CTCGCTTGGTTTCCGCTCATCCAGCCCACCAATGGACCAAAAATGCGGGCGCTTCCTATTTAACCCCTTCCGGAATGTGTTCGACGTTGCAACGGCGGCCTCTGATCGCGTGGGTTTTCAAGGCGGAGGGGCGTGGGGCGTCCGTTGGCGGAAGGGCAAAGGTCCCCGGTGGGGCTCCTCGGGTCGCAGGCGGGGACAGACCGCCTGAAAGCGCGGGCGGAAGGCCAAGTGAAGGTCGAGCCGTTGCGCACGCCTTACGGGTCGGTCGACGTGGTGCTGGGGTCGATGGGGGGCGCGCCCTTTGCGGGCGTGGCGAAGGCGATCGCTTCGCCCGCGCCGCCGCACCGCATGCCGCACCGCGCGACCTTTTGGGCGCTCAAGAAGGTCGGCTGCGCGCGGGTGCTCTCGACATCCGTCGTGACCTCGTTTGACGAACGTCTGCGCCTTGGCGACCTCTTCGTGCCGGACGACTTCCTCGACCTTACGGGCTGGTCGCTCACGTACTTCGAGGGCGGGCCCGAGGGCGTGCACAACGCGGAGATGGAGGCGCCTTTCTGCCGGGGCCTCTCGCGGGAATTCGTATCGGCGGCCCGCTCGTTTGGCCTGCGGGTCCTTTCCGAGGGGACGGTCGCGATGGTGCCCGGCCCGCAGCACCCGACCGTGGCGGAGGCGGCGCGCATGGCGCAGGCGGGCGCGGTGGCGGGCAGTTTCTCGGCAGGCGCGGAGGCGAAGCTCGCGCGCGAGCTCGGCCTCTGCCTTGTCGCGGCCGGGGTGACGGCGCGGGGGGCGGTGAAGGACGTGGCGTGGCGCAAAGCCGGGGAGGCGCGAGGCGGGGGAGAGCCCTCCCAGGCCGACTTGCTGCGCGCCTTCGCGGAAGGCCGGGAGCCACCGGCACGAGAGGGGGGGAAGGACGGGCCCGCGAGCCCGCGGAAGGGCAGCGAGTCTCCGCGCGGCGGGGCCGCCCAGCGCGAGGCCGCCTCGCTGAAGGCCAAGCTCAAAGACGTCGACGCGCGCCTCGAGGAGGCCGCAGCCGCCTTCGTCCCGCAGGCGGCTGCGATGGCGCCGTGCCGCAGCTGCCGGAGAGGCGCGGGGCCGGTCTCGCTTTAGCATGTGCGGGGGCCCTTGCGGCCGCGAAACCCCGTCGAAAGGTTTACGCCCCCCGAGGCGCGAGACGTCGGGCCGTGAGGCGCGTGGGGCGGGGGAACGTGGGGAAGGACGTCCGCGGGCCGGCCGCGTGGGTGCTGTTTCCCCTCTTGCTCGGTGTCGCCGCGCTTGGCGCGGCCGCAGGCGGCAGGGCGCTCGACACAACGGCGCCGACGATCGCGGACATCCTCCCGGAGGAGGGCGCCTTCGTCAATGCCGCGGCCCTTGGGTTGAGCGGGGTTGCGCACGCGGTCGTGCAGGCGACGATCACGGACGACGTGCCGGTTGGGGTCGCAAACGTGACGGCGCACATCCTCAACGCGGCCGACGGGAGCGAAGTCGTGGCCCTCGAGGTCAACGCGTCGCCGGGGCACCCGGGCGCGGTCGAGGTCGCCGGCTTCCCGGCCCTCAACGACGGCGAGTACCGGCTGGAGGTCGAGGCGCGCGACGGCGCGGGGAACGCCGCGCGCGAAGAGCGCAACTTCACGGTCGACACGAAGGCGCCCTGGATCGCTGCAAGCGCCCCCGCGATCTCAAAGGACCGCGTCGCGGTCCTCACGATCGACGCGCGCGATGCCACTTCGGGGATCGCGCTTCCCCTCCAGGTTTCCTACCGGAGTGCGTGTGCCTCCACCTGGGTCCCGGAGCCGGTTGACGTTACGCTGCTCCCTGGCAGGGCCCTGGCTCAGGCCGCCCTCGCCCTCTGCGAGGGGACGAACAACCAGTACTCGGTAGCCGTGCGCGACCGGGCGGGCAACGTTGCCGAGCTCATCCAGCGGAAGGTCGCTTACGACACGCAGGCGCCGGGTTTCACCTCGTTTGCGCCGGGGCCCTTTGAGCGGGTCGACGAGGCGCAGACGACCCTCGAGGTCTGGGTCACGGACAACGCCGTTGGCGTCAATCGCTCGTCGGTCGAGGCGCAGGTGTCGGGGGACGGCGGGTTGACCTGGGGTGCCTGGCGGAAGGCCGCGGTGACGGGGAACGGCACCTACGTGCGCGGGTGGATCAAGGCGAACTTCACGGCGGGCGCCACGGCCGCGGTGCGCTGGCGCGCAAGCGACCTGGCCGGCAACGGCCCGGCGGAGTCGGACGACCGCTACTTCTACCTCAACGGGCCGCCCTTCGTCGTGAGCTTCGAGCCCCCGGAGGGCGCGCAGATCTACGAGAACGCGGCGGTGCGCCTTTCGGCCGAATTTGCCGACCCGGATGCCGACATCGTGGAGGCGACGGTGACCTCGGACATCGACGGCGCGCTAGGGCGCGCGGACGGGCGGCGCGTGCACCTCTCGCCGGGGCTGCACACGCTGACACTTGCCGGCGATGACGGCCACGGGCATCTGGTCACCTACGCGTACCAGGTCGAGGTCATCTCGAGGCTGCCGCCCGACCTGCGGCCGCTCTTCTTCACGTTCGTGATCGCGGGCGCGATGGTATGGGCGGCCTACGCTGCCTGGACGCGCGAGGGCGAGGGCGAAGAGGACGAGACGGCGAAGTCTTAAGGCGTGCGCGGCCGTTGGCAGGACGAAAGCCCCGATGCGCCGCGACTTGATGGAGATCCTGTGCTGCCCCGTGTGCAAGGGGGACCTCACGCTTAGCGTCGAGGAGGAAAACGCCGAGGAGATTGTGCGGGGTACGCTCGCCTGCCCGCACTGCAAGGTCGACTACCCGATCGAGGACACGATCCCGAACCTGATCCCGCCGAAGGGACATTGACCGCTCCCGGGAAAGGGCGAAACCGAGGGTCCGGCTGCAGGCGCTGGTGAGCGCCCTCGTTGCCTGCCTCCTTACGGTCTTCCTGATTTTCGCGGTCATGAGCGCAAGCCGGGCCCCGTTGCGCCCCGAGACCTCCCTGTGGGAGGTCTTCCTCTCCATCGAAGCCTTGGGGTTTTGGGTGGTCGCCACCGCACGAAAACCGCGCGGGTGGCGCGCCCCCCGGCGGACGAGAGGTTGGCGCTATTCTCCGATGTGCCCCTTGTACGCCGATGGGTCCATCAGGTGCCCTTGGTCGCCGGCGGTCTTGACGACGATCATCCACCCCTTGTTGTAGGGGTCCTTGTTCACCGTCTCGGGCGCCTCGACAATGGCCTTGTTGACCTCGACGACCTCGCCGGACATCGGCGCGTAGAGGTCCGATGCGCTCTTCACGGACTCGACGACGCCGAACGGTTTGCCCTGCTCGAGCTTCGTGCCAACCTTTGGCAGCTCGACGAAGACGATGTCCGTAAGGGAGTGCTGCGCGAAGTCCGTGATCCCGATGCGCACCTTGCCCGCGCCCTCGTCCTTCGCCCACTCGTGGTCCTTCGTGTACTTGCGGTCTGCGGGGACGTTTGATGTCATGTTCGGTCGCCTCTCCAAGCGAGTCCCATGAACTTTGCGCGAAGGTAAAAGCGTTGGCCTTCCCGCCTACAGGAACGGCGTCGGCACGACTTCGCACTCGACCTTTTGGCCGCGCATCTCGAAGGCGAGCCTCGTGCCGACCTTGGCAAGGGCCGGCGGCAGGTAGGCCATCGCAATGCCGACCTTGAGCGAGGGGGACATCGTGCCGCTGGTGATTTCGCCGACTTTGGCGCCGTTGTGGAAGAGGCCGTAGCCGTGGCGGGGAATCCCACGTCCGGTGGCCTTCAAGCCCACCCAGCGCTCGTAGGTGCCGGCCTGCCTCTGCGCTTCGAGAGCCGACTTTCCGACAAACCCGTGCTCCCACTTGATGACCCAGTCGTACTGCGTTTCGAGGGTCGTGCGGTCGCCGTGGAAGTCCTGGCCCGAGAGGAGGAAGGCCTTCTCGAGGCGCAGGGTGTCGCGGGCGCCAAGCCCGCAGGGGCGCAGGTCGAAGGCGCGCCCGGCCTCCCGGATTTTCTCGTAAACGTGGACGGCCTTGTCGTTCGGGCCGAGGACCTCGAAACCCGCCTCGCCCGTGTAGCCCGTGGTCTGGACCTTGCAGGGGACGCCGGCGACCGTCGCGTCGATGGCCCACATCTTCTTCATGGCGCCAAGGTCGGCCGGCGTGAGCCGTTGGAGCGTTTCCTTGGCGCGCGGCCCCTGGACCGCGAGGCAGAACATCCCGTCCGACAGGTTGTCGATGCGCGCGCCCTTTGCGTTGTGGCCTTCGAACCACTTGACGACGCGGGGGGTCGTCGCAGCATTCGGGACAATGAAGAAGGAGTCGGCCGACTCGCGGGCAAAAAGGATGTCGTCGATGATGCGGCCGTGGTCGTCGAGCATGTGCGTGTAGAGGACCTTCCCCGGGGCGGCGGGTTGGATGTCATTGGTGAAGACTTCGCGGACGAGGGCCTCGGCCCCCTTCCCGTGGATGCGGACCTGGCCCATGTGGGACACATCGAAGAGGCCGACGCGCGTGCGCACAGCCGCGTGCTCGTCCATGATCGACGTGAACTGGACGGGGAGGTCCCACCCGGCGAATTCGACGATTTGGCCGCCCTGGCGCACATGGATGTCGTAGAGAGCCGTCCGCAGAGCCACGCGTCCACCCGCCTTGAGGCGCAAGCCGTCGAGCGGATTAAAGGGTGACGGGAGGGGGGTGATTTTCACCGCCTGGATGGCTACGTTCGGCAAGTTGGGACGCAACGTATATCTATCGCCCCACGAAGGGCTAGAGATGCGGGGGGCGGAGCCAGGCAATGGAAGCAGGCGTCGTGCGAAGTGTGGAACGGCTTGCCTTCGGCGTCCCGCACTGCAAGGTATGTCCGCTCTTCCTCGGCCAGTCGGTGCCCGTCGTCGCGACCGCGCGGGGCTACGCGCTTTTCTGCGAGGTCTGCGACCTCGGGCGGGGCGCGGTGACGGTGCGTGTGAAGGACGCGAAGCGTCTCGAAATCACCCTTGACGACCCGGCGGCGGAAGGCGGCGGGGAAGAAGAGTAGCGCCGGAGCGCGGGTGGCCAAGGGGCCTTAAATACCGTTATCCAGTTGCCGCGCCAACCCTTTGAGGGCGGGCGTGAAGGCCGTGGTTGGAAGGGCACAGTCCGCGCACCTCGCGCTGCTTGCGGGCCTGCTGGTGCTTGGCATCGTTTCGGCCGGTTGCATCGGGCAGGATCGGCCGCACCAAGGGGCGTTCTCGGTCGTGGCCGACGCGGGGAAGGCGCAGGTCCTCGCAGCGGGGGAAACCGCGCACCTCAGCTTCCCGGAAAACCGCACAATCGAGGCGCAGCCCGGCGAGGCGCCGAATGAGGAAGTGGCGATCTCGTGGAGAGCCTCTTGGGGGCCGACGGGGACCCTCGGCGAGTTCAACGCCTCGCCGCCAAGTGAGGGGCTTTCGATCGTCGAACTCAATGTGACGGCGAGGAACCACACGGCCTCCGATGCCGTGGGCCTGCTCGTCGTGCCGGATGGGTCAGCGGGGCTGTTGCGAATCCAAATCGGCGTCGTGGGCGAGGCAGGACTCGAAGACCTTGGCGGGTCGCCGGCGCTTTCCAAGGCGGGGGTAAAGGCAGGGGCCCACGAGGGCGGGAGCTATGGGGCCGCGTTCCCCTCAAGCGGAGCGGCGCGCTACCACCTGGTGGCCCGGGCGAATGCAAGCGCGCCCGAGGTGGTGCTCCTCATCGCGGCGAAGGCAGGCCTTACCACGGTCTATGAAAACGCGAGCCTGCCTTTTGCCCTCGACGCGGCGCGGAACTACACGCTCGTTGTCGACACGACGGCCGCACAGCAGCACCGGGTCGAGGTGCGCGACGCGGCAGGTGCGCTTGTCGAATCCCTTTCGCTCGACGCTTTTGCGGCGGCCCACCCGGGAGCGGCCTATGCGCGCGTGCTCGTCCCGGCCCCCGCGCAAACGCTCCCGGGGTTCGAGGCGGCGGCCGTGCCAGGCGGGCTCCTTGTCGTGGCGCTCGGCGCCCGTGTCCGAAGGGGCTAGCCATTCGAGCGCACTTCGACGGGTGCGGTCGCTTGAACCCCGGCCCACGTTGGGTCGGACGCCCGGAGGACAAAGCTCTCCGAGGTCGACGCGGCGGCGCCTGGGTCGACATGCACCAGGAACGAAACCCTTGCGTTGCCAAGGGGCGGGACCTCGAGCGAGAGGTTGAGGAAGCCCAGCGCGCCGAAGCCCCAGGTCCAGTTCAGGTTGAGGCTTGGCACGTCGAGCGTGAGGTTGAGCGGCACGTCGCCCGGGTTGTCTACCGTGACAGTTAGGTTGGCCACCGACCCGGCGGCGACCTCCGTGAGGGCGGGGGCAGAGAGCGCGACGGCGGGGTGCGCGGGGACGACCCTCACGGTCAGGGTGACGAGTTTGGCAAGGCTGGGGTCGAGGGTGGGCCACACGAGGAGGTGCACCTGCCCCGTGGCGTCGAGGTCGCGCGTTTGGGCGGAAACGGTCACGTTGACGGTGCGGTTGACGTACTCGACGAGGTTCGTTAGGACGAGGGTCCAATTCCTTCCGCCTTCAAAGGAGGCGGAAATGGGGCCCACGGTCGCATAGACGGAGGCGTTGAGTGTGTTGAAGGCGTTGCCTTCGTTCGTGACGTTGAAGCTCCAATTTGCCACGCCCCCGGCGGGGATGAGGAGGACGCCGTCGGGCACCGCGACTTCGAAGGCGTAGTCGCCCGGGATCTCCTGGATCGGGGCCGGGGAAAACGAAAGGGCAAAGACGAGGAGGGCGCAAAGGCCCGCAAGGAGCCGTTTGCCCCCGAGCTTCGAGATCTGGTTGAGGGGAGGCGGGTGGCGGATCGTTAGGACGACGATGAGCAAGAGGAGGAGCCATCCGACGTAGCCAAGGAGGCCCCCTAGGACCGCGATGCCGATGACCGCGGCAAAGGAGATCAGCATCGCGCGCGACTCGCGGGAGGGCCCGTTGGGGATGAGGGAGAAAAAGACGTGGCCGCCGTCGAGCTGGGCGGCGGGGATGAGGTTGAACGCGGTGACGAGGAAGCCGGCCCAGCCGGCGAAGAGGGTGGGGTGCAGGTACGACTCGGCAGGGGCGTGCGTGGCCGTGAGGAGCCAATTGAAGAGGAGGGGGGTCCCGAGGCTGGCGCCGCCGCCGACCTCGGGGCGCACGGGCGAAGGTGTAGCGCCCATGAGGAAGGCGCCGAGGGCCGTGACGCCGATCGACGCGAAGAATCCGATCATCGGCCCGGAGATCCCAATGTCGAAGATGACGCGGCGCGAGGGCAGGGGGTCGCGCATCGAGATGAAAGCGCCGAAGGTGCCGAGGGGGGGGACCGACGGGATGAAGAACGGCAGGGATGCGCGCACGTGGTAGTGGCGGGCGGTGATGAAGTGGCCCATTTCGTGGAGGCCGAGGATCGTCATGAGAGGCAGCGCGAAGTAGAGGAGGCCGCCAAGCTGCGCCTGAAAGGAGAGCCAGTCGACGCCGGGTTCGTCGGGGCGGGGGCCGTGGGGGGAGATGTAGCCGGCCCACTGGATGGCCCCGGCCGACTGGACGGCGAGGAGCGTAAGGAGGAGGAAGAACACGTTGACGCGGGAGGAGCGGAAGAGGGGGTCGACGAGGCGCGAGACCACGACGACCCCGACGCCGTCGGCGAGCTGGAGGGTGGCGACGTAGGACTGCTCCTTAATTTCGACGCGGAGCGCGTCGAACGCGGCGTCGACGGCGTCGGAGTCGGTAAGGACGGGCTTGCCGTCGGCGGTGGCCTTCGTGAAGAAGGCGAGCTGGCGGCGGTCCCCCTCGATGTGGTGGACGGCGAAGTGGCGGGCGACGGCCGCGGAGAGGTACTCGAAGGCGGAGGGCACCCCACCGCCGACGCGGGGCGCAGGCGCGGGCGTGCCGGGCGACGTCTTCGATCCCGTCCTTTTGGGGGCCTTGCCAAACGGGGCGCATGATTTGAGGGTTTGGCACGAGGCCGCGCTCAAAGCACGACGTGGCCGCCGATGATCAGCGAGAGGGCGGCCGTGGCCATGGCGACGGTGACGAGGCGGACGCCGGCCATGACGACATTGCGCTTCGTGAGGGTGCCGAGGTAGGCGCCGAGGACAAAGAGGAAAACGAGCGTGGTCCCGGCCGCGGCCACGATGGCCTCCCGGAAGGTGAGGACACTGGGGACAAGGAGGAAGGACGCGAGGGGCAGAAGGCCCGCGACGAGGGGCGCCACGCCGTGGACGAGGGACGACACGACCTTGGCGAAGCGGTGGGCGGCGACCTTGTCGCCGCCGACTTTGCGGAGCATCGCGGACTGGATTTCGTCGTGGGCGAGGTCCTGCTCGACGCTCTCGGCCTCAAAGGCGCCGAAGGTCGAAGACACGGCGAGGGCGACGGAGGTCGCGAACCCGGCGGCGAGGATGAGGGAGGGGCTGTCGGAGTACCCCGTCGCGCCGAGGATGAGGCCGAGGACGGTGAGCGCGCCGTCGAAGGCGCCGATGACGAAGTAGCGCCTCGAGATGGCGAAGACGCCGGTGAGCTCGTCGTAATAGCGCGCGCGCTCGCGGAAGGTGAGGGACGAGAGGGGCTCCTCGCGCTCCTCGCGGGGCGGCGGGGGCGGGGGGGCCTCGCGGCCCCGGACGGCGCCCCTCTTTGCGCGAAGCATCGGGGGCGTTCACCTCAAGGAACAGGAGGGCGGCAGAGGGCGGGGCGGCTGGAGGCGCGGGGAGTGGGGGCGCGCCGTCCAATCGAGGGGGCCTTCCGGTTATCAAGGTTCGCGGTGCGGACGCGGGGGGGAAGCGGGGCGCCAAAGGAAGGCTTGAAGTTTGCGCCGTGCGAGGGGAGGGCTGGATGGCCGCCCCCAAGGGTCACCACGGCGTGGACCATGAGCACGTGGACTGCGGGCACCACGAGCAGGTGTGGCTCCCCCCGTCGAGTGCGGCGGTCGAGCAGCGAGCCCTGGTCCGCAAGTCGTTCTGCCTGCGCTGCGGGCTCGTCCGAAACGTAGGCAGCGACCGGGCGCGGCCGATCGGCTACTGGACGGCGGCCGTCGTCGCCGTCCGCAACACGCTCGAGCGCGAGCACAGGCGCGGCCCCCACGCCATCGCGAAGCTGCCGGTCGCGCAGGTTCGGCTCATCCTCAAAGAGATGCTCGCGACTCCGGGGTTTGACGACCCCTACGCGATGACGAAGAGCGCGCAGGTCGAACTTGTCTTGAGAGCCGTGTGGAAGGTGCGCCCCGATGTGCCAAGGGTGATCGTCGAGGACGCGCTCGAGGGCCCCTCGCTCGAATCGCGCGAGAAGGCCAAGGCGCGCAAGCGCGCGAGGGGCGCAAAGGCCCCTTAGCTTTCGCCAAGGTGGACAATGAGCACGGGGCGCTCCGCGCGCCGGACGAGTTGGTCGGAGGTCGAGCCGAAGA
Organism: Thermoplasmata archaeon; assembly: GCA_041487695.1. Classification (GTDB taxonomy): domain Archaea; phylum Thermoplasmatota; class DTKX01; order DTKX01; family DATEUP01; genus DATEUP01. Next base: position 9,383 of record JBGPNV010000034.1, read on the forward strand.
ACAGGGAGCCGCGCTCGACAGCGCGTTCCTGGAGCTTGGCCATGAGCCCCTTCTTGAGGCGCAGGCGCGTGCCGAAGATGAAGAAGTCGATGTACTCGCGGTCGGCGATTTCGATGGCCGCGTCGACGGGGTCCTTCGAGATACTGACGTCCTTGACCTTGGTCCAGTACTGGCTTGCTTGGGACTTGAGCGCCTCAAGGATCTGGCCGGCCTCGGGGTTCTGGTTGGAGCCCGCGTGCATGAAGTAGAGCTCGGCCTGTAGCACGCGCGCGAAACGCATGGCTTCGGAGGCGAGGTCGGCGGAGCCCGGGCCTCCATCGATGCCAAGGAGGATGCGGGGCCTCGTCGTCGTTTCGCCGGCGATCTCGACGACTTCCTTGTCGGCACCTTCGGTCTGGATCTGCGAATTGGGTGGCAGGACGAGCACGGGCACCTTCGAGCGCGAGAACACGCCGCGGGCGACGGAGCCTGCGAAGAGCTCGGTCTTCGGCGCTTCGCCCTGGGTGCCCATGACGATCGCGTCGACCGCGAGGACGTCGGCGGCCTGGAGGATCACTTCGACAGGGTCGCCGATCGTTGCGGTGGTCTGGATGGCGATGCGGGTCGTGCGGGTGAGCTGGCGGAAGGGCAGGAAGTACTCCTCGATGGCTTTGGCAAGCTGCGGGTGGCTGTCGCGGATCTGCGCGAAGGGGGTCCCGTGGGCGTGGGCCTTGGCCTCGGGGTGCTTCTTGGGGTCGACGGCGTGGAGCCCGATCACTTCGGCTCGGAGCATCGCGGCGAAGCGAACGCCCTGCATGATCGAGTTGTAGGAGGCGTCGGAACCGTCGGTGGGGATGAGGATGCGCTTGATGGGGGAGCGAATCTTCTTGACGGATAGCGCGAAGGACTGCACGGGTGGTTTCCCCTGGAGCGGAGGAGGCGGAAAAGTGCGCGTGGGGGTATAAAGGTAGAAGGTGGGGCGGGGCGCGAAGGCGCGCCCCGCGCGCCAAGGGCCACCGTGCTTCGCCTTCGAGCCGCGGGACTTCGCCAAGGACGGCGTCGGGGGCGGCGCCTTGCGCCCCGGGTCGGCCGCAAGGCGGGCACGCCGACCCAATGTTTTTACCGCGAAGGCCGCGGTAGAGCGGGCGGGAAGGGGGCCTTGCAAAGGTGCGCGCAGTGATCCTTGCGGCGGGCGAGGGCCTGCGCCTGCGCCCCTTCACGCTGACGCGCCCGAAGGTCATGCTCCCGGTCGCTGGCCGACCGATCCTCGAGTACGTCGTCGAGGCCCTGAAAGAGAACGGCATCACGGAAATCCAGATGGTGATCGGCTACCAGCGGGAGAGGATCCAGTCCTATTTCGAGAACGGCCGGCGCTTCGGCGTGTCCATCACGTACGCGGTCCAGCCCAAGCAGCTCGGCACGGCCCATGCGCTCCTCCAAGCGCGGCAGGCTGGCGCCGAAGGCCCCGTCCTCGTCCTGCCCGGCGACAACCTCGTGGAGCCCGCGACGATCCGTGCGCTGCTTGACCGGAGCGAGAAGGACGCAAACGCCATGGTCGTGACTTTCTCGCCGAACCCCTCGAAGTACGGGGTCGTGCAGATGGAGGGCGGGTTCGTCGAGCGGATCACGGAGAAGCCCGCCGCCTCGGTCTCCGACCTCATCAACACGGGGATCTACCTCTTCGGCCCCAAGGTCTTCGAGCTTGCGGAAGGGTCCGTGCGCGCGTCGCGCTTCGACCTCACGGACGTCCTGCAGGCGCTCATCGAGCGCGGCGAGAAGATCCAAGGCGTCGAGATCGAGGGCCACTGGCTCGACATCGTCTACCCCTGGGACATCCTCACGGTGAACGCGAAGATCCTGCGGGGGGCCGGCGCAAAAATCGCGGGGGTCGTGGAGCCGGGCGCGGTCGTCGAGGGCCCGGTCACCGTCGCCAAGGGCACGGTGATCCGGAGCGGCTGCTACATCCGCGGCCCCACGGTCATCGGCGAAGGGTGCGACATCGGCCCCTGCGTCGTCGTGTTCCCCTCGACCTCGATCGGTAACAATGTGACGATCGGGCCCTTCACCCAGGTGCGCAACAGCGTCATCCACAACAACGTGTCGATCGGGGGCTCGTCCTATGTCGGAAATTCCGTGATCGACGACGGGACGGTCACGCGCACGCACTTCGTGACGCACCACGGCGACCGCCTCATGATGGTCGAAGGCGATGTGATGCCGGTCATGGACCTCGGGGCGATCATCGGCGACAGCTGCACGTTCGGGCCCCAGTGCGTGATCGGCCCGGGCGTCGTGGTCGGAAGGCGCGCGCGCGTCGAGGGGCCCACGCACGTGACGCGCGATGTGCCCAACGACGCGACCGTTATGTAGGAGGGGCGCGCCGGTGTGCGGGATTATCGGGTACACGGGCCCTAAGCAGGCCCAGGCGATTCTGCTCGAGGGCCTGCACCGCTTGGAGTACCGCGGCTACGACAGCGCGGGGCTCGCGGTGAACGGGCCAGCGGGTCTTGCAATCATGAAGCGCGCGGGAAGCGTCGAGGAGCTCGAGCGCGCGGTGGCGCACGTGGACCCGCTGGAGGGTTCTTCGGGAATCGCCCACACGCGCTGGGCGACCCACGGGCGCCCCTCGGACGCGAACGCGCACCCCTTCACGGACTGCACGGGCAAGATTGCGATCGCGCACAACGGGATCATCGAGAACCATGCGCGCCTGCGGGAAGGCCTCAAGGCCGAAGGCCACGTCTTCCGCTCCGAGACGGATACGGAAGTCCTCGTGCACCTCATCGAGCGCGCGTACAAGGGCGCGCTTGTCGAAGCCGTCGCCAAGGCGCTGCGCGAGGTCGAGGGGACCTTCGCGGTGGTCGTCACGCACGGCGGCGAGCCGGGGGTCCTCGTGGGCGCACGCCGGGAGAACCCCCTTGTGCTCGGGGTCGGCGAGGGCGAGATGTTTTTCGCCTCGGATGTGCCGGCGCTCATCCGCCACACAAGGCGCGTCGTCTACCTCGAAGACGGCGAGGTGGCCAGGATCACGCCCCAGGGGTTTGCGTTACGCGCGCTTTCCGACCTGGCCGTGCGCGCGCGGGCGCCCTCGACAGTCGATTGGGATATCGAGGCAGCGGAGAAGGCGGGGTACAAGCACTTCATGCTGAAGGAGATCTTCGAGCAGCCCCGCGCGATTGCCGACTCGCTCCTCGGGCGCATCGGCGATGCGGAGATCGACGCGCTGCTCGAGGGCCTGCGGCCCGTGCGGCGCGTGAAGATCCTCGCCTGCGGGTCGTCGGCCCACGCGGGGCTTGTGGGCCGGTACCTGCTCGAGACCATCGCGCGGGTCCCGGCCTCCGTCGAGATTGCCTCGGAGTACCGCTACACGGAATCGCTGCCGGAAGAGGCGCTCATCGTGGCCCTCACGCAGTCGGGCGAGACGCTCGACACGATGAATGCCCTGCGGGAGGCGAAGCGGCGCGGCAGCTCGACGCTCGGGATCACGAACGTCGTCGGTTCGTCGGTGACGCGCGAGGCCCACCGGATGATCTACACGCGGGCGGGCCCGGAAATCGGAGTGGCGGCCTCGAAGACCTTCACGACGCAGATCGTGGCGCTCACGCTGCTTGCGCTGGCCGTGGGCCGCGCGAACGGCGAGGTCGCCCCCGAGAAGCTCCGCTACTACCAGCGGCAGCTCCGGCGGCTGCCGCAGGCCGTGCAGAGCGTGCTGTGGCAAAACGAGAAGATCCTCGAGATCGCGCGCAAGTACGCGCAGGCGAGGGACGTGTATTTCATCGGCAGGCACGTGAACTACCCGTCGGCCATCGAGGGCGCGCACAAGCTGAAGGAGATCTCCTACGTGCACGCGGAGGCCTACGCGGCGGGCGAGCTGAAGCACGGCGCGAACGCGCTGCTTGGCGCCGAGTTGCCGGTCGTCGCGATCGCCGTGAAGGACGCCCTCTACGCGAAGATGCTCTCGAACATCGGGGAGTGCACGGCGCGGGGCTCGCCGCTTCTTGCGGTGGGGACGGAGGGGGACACCGAGCTGCAGAAAGTTGCGGAGGACACGGTGCTCGTGCCGGAGGTGGACCCGATGCTCTCGCCGATCCCGGTGACTGTGGTCTTGCAGCTCTTCGCCTACCACATCGCGGACTTGCGGGGCTGCTCGGTGGACAGGCCGCGCAATCTCGCCAAGACGGTCACGGTGGAGTGAGGGCGGGGCCCCTGGCGCCTCGGGGAATGGGTTCCGAAAAAGATAGATGAAGTTCCATTTTTGGATAAGGCGTTTCCGAAAAAAGGGGAGAACGGTTAATCCCGAGGGCCCTCTTGGGCTCCCTTGCTTCAGCTTGGGGGAGGTGGCCCGGTGGCAGACAAAGAGGGCGGGGACTCCGAGAAGAAGATGACGAAGGACTTCCTCGACCGCTGGAAGAAGATCGCCTCGAAGTACGAGGGCGTGGAAGGGGAAGGGGGAAAGCCCAAGGGGGGCGAGGAGCCCGGGAAGAAAGGGGGCGAAGACCTCGACCGCGTGCTTGCCGGCGTTTCGGAGAAGGGCGAGGGTGGCGGGCCGCAGCCTCAGCCGGAGAAGGCCGACGAGGAAGAACTTGACCTGATGATTTCGGACTTCGGGTTCCAAGAGGACGAGACGGGCAAGCTGAAGGCGGCCATGCCGCAGAAGCCCCGGGCCGAGGAAAAGGCGAGGGCGCGGCAAGCGCCGGCCCCGGGAGCGCCAGCTCCGCAAGCGCGGGCGGCTGCGGCGCCGGCGCCTGCGCAGGCCGCGCCCGCGCTACCGGAGGACGCGCAGAAGCGCGTGCTCGAGACGCTAAAGAAGGTCGGGCTTGTGAAGCCCGCCGGTGAGGAGCCGAGTGCCCCGGTGCAAAAGCCGCAGGCGCCCCCCCACGAGGAAGAAGCGGAAGACACGCTGATGGTGGAGCTCGAGTCTCTCCTTTCCGACGATGGGTCGAAGCCCCAAGAGGCGGCCTCGGCTCGGGGCCAGGCCAAGTCACGGGCGGCCCTCGAGGAAGAGGACCTGATCGCGGAACTGGAGGGGCTGCTTGAGGGCGCGGGCGAGGAAGAGCACGAAGCGGCGGTGAAGGTGCCGCCGGTCGCGGCCCCGCAAAGGGCCGCGGGGCCGCTGAAGCCCACGGTTGCGGCGGCGCCCGAAGTCGCGCCGGTCGTGGGAAACGTCGCGAGGGTCGAAGCGCCGCCGCGTGCGGCGCCTGAGGGGATCAAGCCGCCAGCGGCGCGCCTCGCCCTGGGGGCGGAGAAGGAGGAGGTCCGGCTCGGCCGCACAAACGGTGGCCGGGTCAATGGAGGTCGGGTCAACGGAGGCCGGGTCAACGGAGGCCGGGTCAACGGAGGCCGGGTCAATGGAGGCCGGGTCAATGGAGGTCGGGTCAACGGAGGCCGGGTCAACGGAGGCCGGGTCAACGGGGGCCGGGTCAACGGGGGCCGGGTCAACGGAGGTCGGGTCAA
>JBGPNV010000035.1:0-14632 GCA_041487695.1 Thermoplasmata archaeon
GCGCCCTTCGTGCCCTCGCGCCAAGGGCACGCGCATAGGCCGACGCCAGGTCCGCGCGCGGGAGCCGGAATCGCTCCCAGCGGTTCGAGGGGTCGGGCGCGCGCGGGACGCGGATGACGCGCTCCTTGGACCGGCTCGACCCGGCGAGGAGCGCCCGGCCGGGGATGAACCAGAAATCGTCGGCCACCCAAGGTGCCGTTTCCTGCATGGGGAAGAGCGCGGCAAAGTAGTTCGAGGGGTCGGACGGCACCTTCCACAGGGGCACGCGGAATTCGTACGAACGGCCGCGCTAGAGAGTGAGCGCTCCCTTGGGCTGGATGAGCAGGCTGCGGTCCGTGCGCCCGGGCGCCGTCACGATGCGGTCGAACCCGTCGTCATCGTACGGCACGCGGCCGCTGCGGATCGCCCCGCCGGATTGCACGGCCAAGACAATGTCGTGGGCAAATTCGACAACGGCCCCCTTCTGTCGAGCCGCGAGTCCAGGGGGAGGGGCGCGGGCCATGTCCTGTCCTTCCTTGCCGTCCCCTTAGGCCTTCGCGCGCCGCCGTGTGGTCCGAACATGCACCCGCAGCTTCCGCCCAAACGCCTGCTTGACGGCCTCGGCGTGCCCCTCGGCGCTCCACACCTCGAGGTGGCAGTCGCGCACGGCCTTGAGCTCGAGGAAGAGTTTCTTTTCCCCTTCGGCGCGAAGGGCCGCGTGGGTCACGGCCGCGCTACGGCTCCGGTCGAGGCTCTCGGCGATCCGCAGGAACACGGACAGCCGCTCGACGACGCCGCGCTCGCGCTTCGAAAGCCCCTTGAGCTTCGGGTTGCCGCGCCCCGGGAACGACCGCCGGTTGAAGTAGGCGAGGGCGGCGATCTGGGCGACCTCCACCTGGTCGAAGCCGAGGAGGTCGGCGTGCTTCACGAGGTACCATGTGTGTTCGTGGTGGTTGTCGAAGGAAAGGAAGACCCCGATGTCGTGGAGGACCGCCGCGTTGCTCAGCAACTCTCGCTCAGGCGCCGCGTACCTGTGGAGGCCCGCCGCGCGGGCCGAGTCGAAAAGCTCGAGGGCAAGGCCCTGGACGATCCGGGCGTGGGGCTCGTCGAACTGGCAGGCGCGGGCGAGTTGGAGGACGCTTCGCTCGCGGACCGTGAGGCGTGCGAGCCGGCGGGCGCCGCCGCGCCTTGAAAGGTAGTCGACGAGGAGCCCGTCCTTGAGGCCCCGGTCGCTTACCCGGAGCTCCTCGATGTCGAGCTCGTCCATGACGGTCTCGAGGATCGCGGCCCCCCCGAGGATGATGTCCGCGCGCTCGGGGTTCATCCCCTTGACCTTGCGCCGCCGATCGAGCGGCAGGGCGCAGAGCATCTTGACGACCTTGCGCAGCTGCTCCCGCGTGAGGACGTCGTCGCGCTTGCGGCTGCGCCCGAAGAACTTGCGCGCGGCGATCTCCGCGAGGTTCTCGATCGTCCCCGATGACCCCACGGCGAGGTCCATCCGCCGCCGCTTCAGGCGGTTGAGGGGCACGACGCCGACGCGCTCGACGTGCCGGCAAATCGCGTCGTATTCCTCTCCGTCGACGGCGCCCTCGTCGTCCTCGAGGAACTCGCTCGTGAGCCGGATGGCCCCGAGGCGCAGCGAGTCGAGGTACTGGACGGAATCCTGGTCCCCGAGGACGAGTTCGGTCGAGCCGCCGCCGATGTCGATGAAGAGGGCGCGGCGCCGCCCGAGGTGGATCCCGCTCGAGACGCCGAGGTAGATGAGGCGGGCCTCCTCGCGCCCGGAGATCGGGTGCACCTCGAGGCCCGACTCGCGCTTCAGCCGAGCAAGGAATTCCGCCTTGTTGCGCGCCTCGCGCGTGGCCGAGGTCGCCACGGCGATGACCTCCTCGGCGCCGAGCGTCCGTGCAAGCTCCTTGAAGCGGCGGCACACGAGGACGGCACGGTCCATCGCGGCTTTCTGGAGGCGGCGTTCGGCAAATTCGTGGTCGCCGAGCCGGATCGTTTCCTTTTGGCTGTTGAGGACGGCAAACGAGTGGTTGGGGCGGATGCGGACGATGAGGAGGCGCACGGAGTTTGTGCCCATGTCAATGAAGGCGACGACCTTCCCGGCGCCGCGCAAGCGCGCTCGGGCCGTCACCTTGCACCGCCCGTCCCGGCGAGGCGGTTCGTGCGTCCGCTCGGCTCCGTGGCCCGTGCACGCTTTGTCCTTGTGTCGAGCATCCACTGTTGGGCGTTTAGCCGGGCTTCGCCTCGCTTGGGGCGGAGGCGCTGGTAGGACCCGTCGGGGTGAAGGAGGCGCGCCTTCAGGTTGTCCTTAAGGTGCGTTTCGAGGACGTCGTCGAGGAGGCGCCGCTTGGCGCGCGCGTCGAGGACGGGGAAGAGGACCTCCACGCGGTGGTCGAAATTGCGCGGCATCAAGTCGGCGGAGCCGAGGTAAACTTCCTCATCACCGCCGTTGCGGAACGCGTAAATGCGGGAGTGCTCGAGGAATCGACCGACGATGGAAGTGACACGGATGCGGTCGCTCACGCCAGGGACGCCCGGCCGCAGGCAGCAGACCCCCCGGATGTTGAGGTCGACCTTCACGCCGGCCCGCGAGGCGCGGTACAGCGCGCGGATGATCCGGGCGTCGACGAGCGCGTTTGCCTTGATCGCGATACGGCCCGCGCCGTGGGACTTGTGGAGCGCCACTTCTCGGGCGATGCGTTTGAGGAGTTCGTCTCGCATGCGCCACGGCGCGACGAGGAGCCGGCGGTACTTGCCCTCGCCGGGGTACCCCGTGAGCGCGTTGAAGAGCTCGCTCACGTCCGCGCCGATGGCACGGTCGGCCGTGAGCATCCCGATGTCGGAGTAGGAACGCGCTGTCACGGTGTTGTAGTTGCCCGAAGAGAGGTGCACATAGCGGCGGATCCCGTCCCGCTCGCGGCGCACGACGAGGCACATCTTCGCGTGCGTCTTCAACCCCACGACGCCGTAGATCACGTGGACGCCGGCCGACTCGAGGGCGCGCGCCCACGCGATGTTGTGCTCCTCGTCGAAGCGGGCTTTGAGTTCGACAAGCGCGGCGACCTGCTTGCCGTTTTCGCGGGCCTCGATGAGGGCTTCGACGATCGGCGAGTTCTGGTCGATCCGGTAGAGCGTTGTCTTGATGGCAAGGACGGCCGGGTCGTGCGCGGAGGCGCGGATGAAGTCGACGACGGGCGCGAAGCTGTCGTAGGGGTGGCAAAGGACCACGTCGCGCTCGCGGATGGCCGCGAAGGGGTCGCGGTTGTGGCGGAAGGCCGGGGGGACGGAGGGGGCGATCGGTGGGTCCTTGAGGTCGGGGCGGTCGAGCCCGTGGAGCTGCTGGTAGGCCGAGTAGCCGAGGGGCCCCTCGACCTCGTAGACGTCCTGGGCCATAAGCCCGAGGTTCCTGGTGAGGATGGAAAGCACGCGCGGCGAAATCCCCTTGGCCACCTGGAGGCGGACGACGGAGCCGAAGAACCGTCGCCCGACGACCTCCTCGACGGTGTCGAGCAGGTCGCCCGCCTCAAGTTCGCGGATCTCCTGGTCCGCATCGCGAGTCACGCGGAAGGGGTAGGCGGCCTTGACGGTCATGCCGGAAAAAAGGCTCCCGAGGTTCGCGGCGACGACCTGCTTCAACCAGACGAGCCGGGTCGTCGGGCCGGCGCCTGCGCCTCCAAGCTGGGGCACGGCCACAAGGCGAGGGAGCTCCGTCGGCACCTTGAGGCGCGCGAAGCGCTCGCCGTGCTCGGGGTGCTCGAGGACGACCGCCAGGTTGAGGCTGAGGTTCGAGATGTGGGGGAAGGGGTGGGATGGGTCGAAGGCCAGGGGCGTGAGGATCGGCAGGACGTTTTGGCGGAAGTAGAACCGGAGCGCCGACTTCTCGTTGGCCTCCAGCTGGCCGTGGTCGAGGACCTGGATGCCCTCCTCGGCAAGGCCAGGCCGCAGCTCGCGCTTCCACGCCTCGCTGTGGCGGTCGAGGTCGTGGGAAAGCTCGGACCGTATTCCCCGCAGCTGCTGCTCGGGGCTCATCCCGTCGGGCGGCAGCTTCGTGCCGCCGGTCTCGGCTTGCCGCTTGAGGCCCGACACGCGGACCATGAAGAACTCGTCGAGGAGGCTCGCGAAGATCGACATGAACTTGAGGCGCTCGAGCAGCGGTGCCGAGGCGTCGAGGGCTTCTTCGAGGACGCGGCGATTATAGGCGAGCCACGAGAGCTCGCGGTTGATGTAGAGTGAGGGCGAGGTGAGGTCGACTCTTTCCGCAGGCCTCTTCGACGCAGCCACGGCGCGCAAGCCCCCCCGAAATCCCGGCGCAGGCAGGGCGCTCCGGGGTCAAGAAGGCCTCGGCCCCACCCGCAAGCGGGGCTGCGCCTATTCCTCCTCGCGCTGCGGCGTTCCGCCGTTCCCGTTCTTCGTGGGGGCCATCCCGCCCCGCGAGGGCCGCTTGCCCGTCACGAGGTAGACCACGCGGTCGCCGATATTCACGGCATGGTCGGCGATGCGCTCGAGGTAGCGGGCGACGAGGATGTAGTTCGCGCCGGTGGCAACCCGCAGCGAGCCGTCCATCATGTGCGTGACAATCTCGCGGAAGATTTCGTCATAGAGCGAGTCGATATCCTCGTCGTCGCGGTCGAGTTCCCTGGCGATCGTCATGTCTTCGGTGACGAGCGCACGGACGGCCTTCTCGACCATCGCGACGGTTAGGTCGGCCATGTGGGGGATCGACACGAGCCGCTTGAAGTGGTGCTCCTCAGGGAATTTGATCGTGGTCTCCGCGACGTCGGTCGCGTAGCGGCCGATGCGGTCGAGGTCCGTCACGACCTTGAAGGCCGTCCCGACGCGGCGCAGGTCGCGTGCGACGGGCGTCTGGAGCGCGATGAGGTCGAGGCAGCGGTTCTCGACCTCGATCTGCAGGTTGAACATCTGCTTGTCGAGAGCGAAGACCTGGTTGGCCTTCTTGAAGTCGAGGTCCTCGAGGCTCTCGACGGCAAGCTGGATCGCGTCCTTGGCAAGGAGCGCCATCTCCTCCAGCTTGTCGTGGAGGACAGCGAGTTCGTTTACAAAGCGTGTGCGGCTCATCGTGGGTCACCCGAACCTTCCCGTCACATAGTTTTCCGTGAGCGGCTCTTTGGGGTTCTCGAAGATCCTCTTCGTCTCGTCGAATTCTACGAGCTTGCCGAGGTACATGAACGCCGTGTAGTCCGCGACGCGCGCGGCCTGTTGCATGTTGTGGGTGACGATGATGATCGTGAGGTCCTTCTTGAGTTCGCTGACGAGGTCCTCGATCTTCGCCGTTGCGATGGGGTCAAGGGCGCTGCAGGGCTCGTCGAGCAGGAGCACCTCGGGGCCCACGGCGAGCGCGCGGGCGATGCACAGGCGCTGCTGCTGGCCGCCCGACAGCGAAGTGCCAGGCTTGTCGAAGTCGACCTTGACTTCGTCCCAGAGCGCGGCCTGCCTCAAGGCCTTCTCGACCGACGCGGCGAGCTGGCCCTTGTCGCGGAGGCCGTTGAGGCGAAGGCCGGCCGCGACGTTTTCGAACACGGTCATCGTGGGGAAGGGGTTGGGCTTCTGGAAGACCATCCCGATGCGGCGCCGGATGAGGACGGGGTCGACGCCGGGCGCGTACATGTTCTGGCCGTCGAAAATGACTTCGCCCTCGACGCGGGCGCCACGGACGAGTTCGTGCATGCGGTTCATCGTGCGCACGAGAGTCGATTTTCCGCAGCCTGAAGGGCCGATGATGGCGGTGACCTTGCCGGATTGGAAGGAGATCCCCACATCCTCCAGGGCCCGCTTCTTGCCGAACCATGCGCTGAGGCCCTTGGCCTCGAGTTTGGTTTCGCCGGTCACATCGACGCCCCCAGGGCCGCCCGGCGGCGCAGCGCAACGGACCGGACGGAGACGTTGATGGTAAGGACGATGAGGAGGAGGATGGCCGCCGCGCCCCACGCGCGGCTCTCGGCGGCCGGGATCCCCGAGGTCGCGCCCCGCCAGACCACGTAGGTAAGGGCGCTCGAGGAATCTCCGACCCCTTGGGCGAAGTAGAGCGCGCCGCCAATCGTGATGACGAGGGGTGCGGTTTCCCCGAAGATGCGAGCGAAGGAGAGCATGGCCCCGGTGACGAGCGCGGCGCGGGCCGCCGAGATCGTGACGCTGACCGTGGCGCGCCATCGCGGGATCCCGAGGGCTAGGGCGGCCTCGCGGACGCTGTCGGGAACGAGGTGGAGGGATTCCTCGGTCGTGCGTGTCACGATGGGGACCATGAGGACGGCCAGGGCAAAGGCGCCGGCAAACACGGAAAACTGACCGGTCGCCACGACCACGACGCTGTAGGCAAACAGCCCGATGACGATCGAGGGGAACTCCGCAAACACGTCGGCAAAGAAGCGCACGGCCTCGGCGAAGCGGCCATGGCCGTATTCCGAGAGGTAAATGCCAGCAAGCATCCCGACGGGAATCCCCATGAGGGATGCCAGGCCGACCACAAAGAAGCTCCCGAAGATCGCGTTGCCGATCCCACCGCCCGACGAGTATTGGAAGATCTGGCGCTTGGTGAGGAAGTCCCAGTCCACGAAGCCGGGGCCAACGGAGAGGACCTCGAAGAGGGCGGCGAGGATGACCCCGAGGAGGCCGATGCGCGCGGCCACACCGCCGCCCTCTCGCGCGATGGCCCCCCACCGGGCCACGGAAGTCCATGCGCGGAGGGCGAAGGGCAAGGGGCCGGAGGGCGCGACCTTCTCGGCCGCAAGGCGGGCGTGAGCGCGCGAGGCAAGCAACAGGAAGCCGGCCGCGCCGGTCGCGAGGGCGCCAGCCAGCGGCAGGAGGAACCACGCAAACGCGAGGCCCGCAGCGAGCCCGAGGGAAGGCAGGCGGCGGGAAGCGAGGACGAACAAGGCGTCGCCCGAGGCCACCACGCGGCCAAGGGGGGAGCGGGACGGGGCACGGCGCAGGGGTCCGCCGAGGGCCGTGAAGGCAAGGAGCGAGCCGCCCGCCGAGAGCAGGACAGCTACCGCGCCCCACAACAGTTGAGCGCGCACGGCGGCCTGGTCCCAGCTGGCAAACACAACGAGGCCCCGCGAAAAGACCTCGTTGAGGATCGAGAGGAGGGGGACCATCGCGACGAGGAGCGAAGCGGCGCAGGCGAGCAAGAGCGCGTAGCTGGAAAATTGCCTCAACTTGTACGTGCGCTCGGCCGAGCCAACCAGGAGGAACAGGGCGACGCCCGCCACGGCGCCCCCGGCCGTGCCCTGCGCGCCGAAGGCGATCCCGCCAAGGATTCCAAGGCCGCCGGCCCAAAGCGCGGCCCGTACGAGCTTCACGGCCACCTCGGAAAGGCCGCCCTTCGAGGGGTTGGAAGGCGAACGCCGCGGCGTCCGGCGGGCGACTTCGCCCGTTGCCATCCGCATCCGCCGGAGCAGGTAGCGGGCCACCACGTTGACGGCAAGGGCGATGAGGAAGAGGATGATCCCGAGACCGAACAGCGCCGAGAGGTGGACCCCCGAGGCCTCGTACGTTTCATTGGCAAGCGTGGAGGGGATCGTGTTCCCTGGCGAGAGGAGGGAGTCGAAGAGGACGTTGCGGTTTCCGATCACCATGGTCACGGCCATCGTCTCGCCGATGGCGCGCGCAAGGCCGAGAATCGTGGCACCGAAAAGGCCCGTTCGCCCGTAGGGGAGCACGGCCTTGCGAATGACCTCCCCCCGGGTCGCGCCAAGGGCGAAGGCCGCCTCGCGCTGGGCGACCGGCACGGCCCGCATGATCTCGCGGGAGATCGAGGAAACCGTCGGGATGATCATGATCGCAAGGAGGATGCCGGCCGTAAGGACGCTGTAGGCGCTCGCGTTTCCGCCGAAGAGCCCGGTCCACCCCCAGTTCCCCTGGAGCCTCGGGTACAACGAGTCGCGGAGGAGGGGCGCGAGGAAAAAGATCCCCCAGAGGCCGTAGACGACGGAGGGGACAGCCGCAAGGAGCTCGACGATGACGGAGATGGGCCCGCGCAGCCACGGCGGCGAGATCTCCGACAGGAAGACGGCGATGAGGACCGAGACGGGGACGCCGATGGCGACGGCGATGGCGGAGGTCACGAGAGTCCCCCAAATGAGCGGCAGGGCCCCGAAGACCGGCGGGCTGCCGCCAGGGAGCCACACGCCGCCAAGGAACAGGTTCAGCCCGAATGCGTCGAAGGCCTGCTGCGACTTCATCCACAGGCTTGCCACGACGGCAAACACGAGGCCGATCACGACGAAGGCGAAGAAGACGGAACTGCCCTCGAAGAGGAGGTCGCCCGGCCGCCGCCCGAAGAGCAGGAACCCCCGCGTCCGGGGGGCCGCGTAAGGGGCGGCGGCCCCGGGCGCGCCCGCGGGGGCCGCCGGGTGGACGGGGAGGAGAAGGCTCCGGCGAGGTGCGGACTCGCCGGAGCCTTCACGCTGGATGTCGGGAAACAGCCGCACTCTGTTTCCTCCGTTTGAAAGGGGCCACGCCGTCAGGCGTGGAGGGCGTTGCCCGCCGCGTCTCGGACCGCGCGCAGGGCCACCTCATCCGCCGTTACGACTGCCGCAGGCAACGGCGCGTAGCCGTGCGCCGCGCAGTAGGACTGGCCGTCGTGGACGGCCCACCAAAGGAAGTCGATGAGTGCCTGGCCCTTCGCGTGGTCGACCTGCGTCTTGTAGATCAGGATGTAGGTCATCGACGCGATCGGGTACGCGGTGGCGCCAGGGCTGTCGAGGATCGCCGTGCCGGTCCACGAGGCGTCGCCGGCGGGCAGGGTCGAGAGGCCCGCGGCCGCCGCGCTCGTCGTGTTCGTGCCGGCGGCGACCATTGCGCCATCATGGTTGCGCACCCTGCCCGTGGAGAGGGGCACAGTCGCGGTCGACGCGTACGAGAGCTCGACATACCCGATCGAATACGTGTTCCCCTGGACGGCGCTTGAGACGCCCGCGTTGCCGTTGCCCCCGATCCCAAGCGTGTTCGGCCAGTTCTTACCGCCCGCGCTGGGCCAGTCGGTCGCGTCGATGAGGTGGAGGTAGCTCGTGAACACGAAGGTCGTCCCCGAGCCGTCCGACCGGTGGACGACCGTGATGTTGTGAGTCACGGACGAAAGGCCCGGGTTGAGCGCCACGAGCGCGGAGTCGCTCCAGGCCACGATCGCGCCGTTGAAGATCCTCGCGAGCACGTCGCCCGTGAAGTTGAGCCCGCTGCCGACCGAGGGGATGTTGTAGACCGGGATCACGGCGCCCAAGGTGGTCGGGATGTGCATGATGCCGGGCGCTGCGGTGAACTCGGTCGCGCTCATCGGCGCATCGGTCCCACCGAAGTCGACGGTCTTGTTGGTAATCTGCGTGATCCCTGCGCCCGAGCCCACCGCGTTGTAGTTGATATGGATTGAAGCGTTGACATTCGCCGTGTAGGTGCCCTGCCAGATGTCGTAGAGGGGGGCGGGGAACGTCGCGCCCGCGCCATTCAAGGTGACCGTGGGCGGGGTGCCCTGCGGGTTGTTCGGCGCGCCGAAGCACCCGGCAAAAGCGGTCGCCATCAGGACCACGACCCCCCCAAGCGCAAGGGCCTTCACGGTAAACTTCGCTGGAACAGCTTCCGAAACCATCGTTCTCTCTCCAATGACCCCATCGCAGGGTTGTAGGGGACAAACCTCCCGAGCCGCGTTAAGCGTTGACGAAGCGAAAGAACCTGGAGCAAGATGTCCCACGTGTTTGCCTTCCGCGATGTCCCCCTCTTCCCGACAAGTGACACACACTTCCGCACGTCTTCACGGGCAATCACGGGCGCGCGTTTGAAGGGCCTGCCCCGCGTGGTCCAGTGTGGAGGAAACCCATGGAACCAAACCAGAAAGAGTCCGGAAGCCGGTCCCACCCTGACAGCGAGACCGCGCGCTTCTGGGGCGAGCCGGCGGAAGACCGCGCCGACGAGTTCGAAGACAAGTAGTCACAAGATCCCTCAGTGGAAGTGGATTCCCTTACCATTCCGACCAGAATGGCCTTCACCCCCGGAACGGGGCCAAGTCTCAAATTCCTCCCTTTCCATCCTTTCATGACGATGACAAGCAAGGTGGGGAAGGAAAACAACAAGGAACCCCAGGCCGAGAAGGCGCCTGCGGCCCTCGAGCGCACGGTGGAGACGCGCAAGATCCAGCGCTCGGGGCGGGGTTCGACGGTCCTTTCCCTTCCGAAGGAATGGGTCGAGCGGGTCGGCCTAAAGCCCGGCGACCCGGTCGCCCTCTACTTCCAGCCGGACGGCTCGTTCGTGCTCTCGCCCCGGCTTGTCGAGTCCTCGTCGCGGCTCAAGGCGGTGCTCGAGATTGACCCGAAGCGGCCCGAGCGCACGTCAAGGCAGGTCATTGCGGCCTACCTCGAGGGGTGCGGCCAAATCGAGCTGCGGTCGAAGACGGAGATCACGCCCGCCATGCGCCAGGTGATCCATGATGGCGTCCGCAAGATCGTGGGCCTCGAAGTGGTGGATGAAGGCCCCAACCGAATTGCCCTGCTCGACGTGGCAAGCCCCTCGGACTTCCCGATGGGGCGGGGCCTGCGCAGGATGCACATGCTGACGCGTGCGATGCAAGAGGATGCCATGGCCGCGCTCGTCGAGGGCCAAGGCGAGCGGTCGGCGGCTGTCCTTACCCGCGACGACGAGGTCGACCGCCTCTACTGGCTCATCTTCAAACAACATCACTTGATCTTGCGCGACCCGAGGTTCGCGGCCAAGCTCGAGACCACGCCGCAGAAGTCCCTCGGCTTCATGCTCGCCGCCCGAATCCTCGAGCGGGTGGCCGACCACGCGTGCACGATCGCGAGGAGCGCCACGGACCTGCGGGGTGCCCTGCCCAAGTCGATCGCGGACGGCCTCCATGAGGCGAGCAAGCAGGCGCTCGTGCTGCTCGACAGGGCGTTCCAGTGCTTTGTGGGCGACAACGCGGATGAGGCCCACGAGGTCATCGAGTCGGTGAAGCCCTTCGAGAACCGCGTCTCGGCGCTGCGGGAGTCGATTGGGGGGCTCAAGGGCAGGCAGGCGGTCGCGCTCGCCTACGTGCTTGAGTCGATCGAGCGCACGGGCGCCTACGCGACGGACGTGGCCGAGCTCGCAGTCAACAACGCGGTGCGGACGCAGTAGGCCGGGAAGGGCCTTTCCTTCCGGAAAGGGCCAGACGGCCCCCGCGAGAATCCATGGCGATAGGGATTTCGTCCTCCAGGGTGTACTGCACTTGGGTGAGGCTTACGGCGGCTCGCTGCGCATTCTGCGGAGAGTTCACGGACGAGCGGACGTGCGTGGAGTGCGGCTGCGACCGTTTCTTCCTCGCGCCAAGCGAGGGAGCCGCTTCCGGCACCTTGGTCCTTCGAAAGGCGAAGGCCGAGCCAGCGTCTGTCTGGCTCCTCGCCTGACCGGTTTACGATCGGCGGCATCCGAAACCCCGGCCGGGCCCCGCATTTGTTCGGGCCCGGCCAACCCCCTCACGACAGAGGAAGACTTACCGGAATGGACCCCCGGCGCGCACACGAGGGGAATGACCCGAGGGGAATCCCTTGAGCAGGGCTCAAGGGTTGGGGCGCCTCTCAAGGTTCGATGACTATGCTAAACCTACGAGCGCTGCGCTGCCGCGCATGCGGCAGCGACTGGCAAGGAAGGCGGTGTGTGAACTGCGGCCACGACGAGTTTGTCGATGTCCTGCGCTACTACCCATGGCTTGGCGCGCCGCTGGTGCGATAGTCGGACGGCAGCTTCTTGGCTCGCCCGGACTATCCGGGCCCCCGGTGAGCCTCTGACGACCCTCGCCTTCGTCTGCGTGCACAACGCGGGGCGAAGTCAGATGGCCGCCGCCTTCGCGCGCAAGCTCGCGCCCGCGGGGGTGAAGGTGGTCAGCGGCGGCACGGTGCCCGGAAAGGCACTGAACCCCACGGTCGTCGAAGCCATGCGCGAAAAAGGGATCGACCTTTCCGGGCTTGTGCCGCGAAAGCTCGGCTACGACGAGGCGATGGCGGCCGATTACTTCATCACGATGGGGTGTGCGCCCGAAGAGGCCTGTCCAGCGGGTTTCCGTGGGGACACGCGGGATTGGGACTTGCCAGACCCCAAGGGCCAATCCCTCGAAGAGGTGCGCGCGATCCGGGACGCGATTGAGGCTCGGGTGCGGGCGCTTCTGGCCGAGCTGAGGACCCTCAACCCCTAGAAGGGCGGCTTGGCCTTCACGAGGAACGCCGCCGGCCGGACGCACCAGAGGAAGAGGGCGCAGGCAAGGGACTCGTCGACAACGCGGGCGGCCCCATCGTCCAGGGCGAGCGTGAGCTCCGTGGCCGTCCACTTGCCAAGCGCGCTGCGGGCCTTACCGACGCTGAGGGAAAGGCTGCCGCGCGAATAATCCGGGACGACCTCCACGGCCTCGCCGCCGACCTTCCCGCCCCCCGCCCCGTAAGGCGCCATCGCGAAATCGGAAATGGCACCTTGGCGGTCGACCTGGATCCGGCCGCGCCGCCAGTCGGCCGAGGCGAACCAGCTGTATTTGCCGGCGCCTTGGGTCCGGTAAGCTGCCGAGTAGAGGCGCAGGTCGCCGGCGGGGCCAAAGGAAGGCGGCGAACCCCAACCGCCTCGCAGGATCTCCTGAAAGTCGGGGTCTTGCATCGATGCGTGAGCGGCAAGACTGCGCCGGCCGTTCTCGACGTGGATCGAGGTCCCATCAAGCGCAACGTGCATGCGGCCCAAAGCCTTCCTTGCGAGGGCGAGCGGCCTCACCCACAATAGGACTTCCTGTAGCGGATGTGAGGCGGACCCGATGGCGCTGATTCGTGCCCGGGGCCGCACGCTTCGTCATTCGCCTATCTCGGGCCCCGGCCCCATAGCCAGAAGCCCAAGGCAACGCCGCCAGCCGCTGAAGCAACGGTGGAAATCACAAGCACCTCCACCGAGACCTGAATCGGATTTTGCGCCACCCGTCCGTTGCACCACTCGGCCGGTGCCTGACCGATTCTTGCACGAACCTCACAAGAACCCAAGACCGTCATGTTCCATGGGCCTTCGACCCTAACGATGGGTGAACTCCAGCCCCCCGACCCGTCTGGCTCGGAGTATTGCAATTGCAACTCAAGCACAAAAGAACCGTTGTCCCTGTCGCGCAGCGGCACGGCCAGGCCAACGCCCAGGGTCGAATTAGCCGCAATTTCGGCCGGCAGACCTTGAGCGAGCAACGGGCCGATGTTTGCGGGCGCATCCGGCGAGGCCACCGGCCCTTTCCGCCCGGTCAGGTTAATGGACCACAGTTCGATCGGGTAGGTATTGGGGTTCGAAACCATGACCTGGGCCGACCAGGTTGTGTCAGTGCCATAGACATTCAGGAGGACCTCCGGTTCGGCTTGCCAAGACGGCGACAAAAGGAGCGGACTCGGAGCGGCCACACCGGCCAGGAGCGTGGCCACCAGGGAGGCAACCAGCAGAAGTGAAGAGGGAGCTGACGGCCTCGTTCGCTAACCCCCTAGTGGACGCATGGGTCGTCGTCATTGGTCGCGTCATCCCTTACGGTAACCCTCGTAAGTTGGTTCAGGCTCGGCGTGGCCGATGAATTTGACCAAACGTCGACGTCAGGCCATACGGTCACGCTATCAGGGGAATGAATGGTTATCGTGAAGCGGCGTTCCTGTCCGGCGGGAATTTCAAGGGAGCATACGTTCACATCGACCGTCCAGCCGCTTGGCACGGTGGTCGCATCGACAGTGTTCACGAAGGTTTTCGCGGAGTTAGCGAAGTTCATCACGTTTGCGCGTATGCTCTCGGTGGTGTCGGCGTACATCGCCGCGTGCGGATTGTTGTCATTGGCGGCGTTGTTGTTTGGGTCGTCATCCTGGCCGATTAGCACGGTCACCAGCACGCGTCCGCAACAGTAGAGGAACGGCGTCTCGAACATGGGCAGGTAGCGCGATTGGAGGCAGTTGGCTTTCGCGATGGTTACGGACTCCGGGTCCAAGGTCCTCCCTTGATTCGTTCCATCGCTGTTCGAGATCCAGAAGGAAAACTGAATCGTTCCGCTAAAATCTACATACCCGTCGATCTCGCAGGCGTTCCAGTAGAAGTAATAGACGTGGTTGCTTCCGTTCATCCCATATGGATCCATGATCATGTTCATGCTGGCGTTGTGCGAAACCGGATCAATCATTGCCAAGTCGGGCACCGTTGAACTGGCCATCACGCTTGGGCCGCGGCCGGACAATGAGATGGTAAGAATCAACACGCAGAGCGCGGCTGGCGCCCTCACCACCGGAGTACGAACTGCCAATTGTGGCACCCGTTGATTTCCTTCACTGGGTCAATATTAAATCTTGCGGTCGGGGGTTCAGGGAAACGCGCTCATTTTGCCTTGGGCAGTTGTGCTGAATTCGCATTGGGCGAACGGCGGCCGCACCCGATTACCAGCGCAGGGCGGAATTGCCGTCCAACGGGGCGAGGCTGTCCCTGCGCCAGGCCACAGCGTGCTCAGTCAGAACAAATTCCCCCTCCCACCGCGCCTTCGCTAGGAGTCTGTCGGAGAACCACGCTCGCAAGCGTGAAACGTGACTATTTTGCTAGCGACGTAATTGCACCGCATCATGCCCAAGACCTTCCGACGGTTTGACCCCGACCAGACGCTCCTCCTCCCCGTGAACCTCCACGA